>JAADEN010000097.1 GCA_013153375.1 Chloroflexota bacterium
TCGGTGAGGATGTAGCGCGGGTTGGAGGGGTCCTCTTCGATCTTTTGGCGCAGGTAGTTGATGTACAGCCGCACATAGTGGTGTTCGTCGCGGTACTCGTAGCCCCAGACTTTGCGCAAGAGTTGCTCGTAGGTGAGCACCCAGCCCGCGTTTTTGACCAGGTGGTAGAGCAGCCGGTACTCGGTGGGGCGCAATTTGATGGGCTTGCCGTCCACCCAGACCTGGCGGCGGGCGAAGTCGATTTTGAGCCGGTCGTCCACCACCACCACATCGCCCATGCCCCCGCGCACGGCTTCGTAGCGGCGCAGGACCGCGCGGATGCGGCTGACCAGTTCGCGCGGGCTGAAGGGTTTGGTGATGTAGTCGTCCGCGCCCAACTCCAGGCCGCGCACGATGTCCTCCTCTTCGCCTTTGGCCGTGACCATGATGACGGGCACATCGCTGACCTCGCGAATCAGGCGCAGCACCTCGAAGCCGTCCATGTCGGGCAGCATCACATCCAGCAGCACCAGATCGGGCAGATCTTCCCGCACCCGCTTGAGGGCCTCGGTGCCGTTGTACGCGGCCAACACCTCGAAGCCGTCGTGCTCCAGGTTGAGGCGGATGAAGTGCACGATGCGTTTCTCGTCGTCCACGACCAAGATCTTGTAGCGTTTCTTACGGTTGTCCTGACTCATGACCGCCATCCCGATGGGGCGCGGGACCGAAGCGGGCGCGCGGCGCGTTCAGTCCCGAATGAAGCCGATGAGTTCTTCCTCTTCGCCGGGCAGCACTTCGATGATGGTCACCCGGGCCAGGGGGATGATGACTTTGTTGACATCGGCTTCCAGATAATGGACATCTTTGCCCGACTTGCGGCGCGGGTTTTCCACCACGATGATGGTGTCTTGCGGGCCGGGCAGTTGCTCGACTTCGCCCATGATGGACTCTTCGTTGGGAATATGGATGAGCAGGGTGATCGGGCTCATGACGCGGTATCCTCCCGTGCGGCTTCAGATTCCGAAGCGGGTAGCACGACTTGCACTTCCAGGTCGGCCCAGCGGATCCAATCCCCGTGACGCAAGCGTTTGGGCTCGTGAGGATACAGGCGTTTGCCGTTGACCCAGGTGCCGTTGGTGGAGTCCAGGTCGATGACATACAGCCCGTCGGAGCGCCATTCCAGGCGCGCGTGGCGGCGGGAGACATGCCGCGCGCCCAGGGCCTGGGCGTCCAGGTCGGGCCGTGAGGTCGCGGTGGTGCGGCCCACGATCCAGGGGCCGGGCCCTGACAGGGGGATTTCCTCGCCCGTGGCGGTGCGCAGGCACGCCTGCTGCGACCCCGAAGTCCCTTGGGGCGCGGCGGGGGAGGTCTCGGGGCGGCTTTGTGATTCTTCCCGCGCCACCTCTTCCCACAGCGGGTAACCGCAGTGGCGGCAGAACAGGGCGCCGGGCATTTCGCGAGCGTGACAGTACGGGCATTCCATGCAGGTATCCCTCAGCGCGAGTTGGACGAGCCGGGTTGCCTGCGCGCTTCGTACACATTGGCCGGCAACATCAACATCCGGGTGCCGAACTCCAGGGCCTTTTCGGCCTCGGGATCCAGTTGGCGGTCCCGATCCAGTTCCAGGGCCTTGACCTGGATGTCCCGCGCCAGGCGGCCCAGGCCGCGGCGGGCCAGGCCCTGGGCCAGATGCGACAACAATTGCTGGGCTTCTTCGATGCGCCCGTCTCTCCACGCCTGCCGACTGGCCTGTTGCAGGCGATACCAGGTCAAACGCTCCACCGCGTGGCGCACCACTTTGGGCGGCACGCTGCGCTCGCCCTCGCCCACGCGCACGGTCAGGCGCAGCGGTTCGTTGAGCGGCGCGCCCCGGAAGGGGACGAATTCCCAGCGGCCCTCCAACACGGGCCACGGCGTGTCAGGGGGCACGCGATGCAAAGGGGGAAGTTCCAGTTCGGCCAGGGTCAGCCAGCGTTCGTTGGGCCCGACCGTGCCCAGGGCCACGGGCGGTTCCACACTCAAATGGGCCACTTCGGGGCCCATGCGGTACAGGGCGTGCAGTTTGACCCCTGGGCTGAGGTTGAAGTGCAGGTTCAATTGGCGGACGCGCGCGTAGTGGTAGCGGCGCAGGTGGTCCTGGAAGATGGGCCGGGCCGCGGCCAGGTTCTTCAGGTAGTGCGTGGATCCGCCCGTCAGGCCGGTCAGGCGATCCAGGAAGGCTTCGTTCCAGTCGTCGCCCAGGCCGAACGCGTCGCAGATGATGCCCCGCTGGGCCCACTGGCGGGCGATGTCCAGGGCCGTGGTCTCGTCGCCGTAGGTGCGGCCGTCGGTGAAGATCCACACCACGCTGGGGCCGCGGCTGCGGCCGCGGCCGATGGAGCCGTCCACCATCCGCAACGCGTGCGCGATTTCGGTGGCCCCGCGCGGCCGCAGCGATTCCAGGGCCCGCAGGAACAGGTTGCGCTGCCGCACGGGCGTGGGATGCAGCAGAAGTTCGGCCCGGTCGTCGAACGCGACCAGCCCCAGGCGGTCCGTGGGCCGCAGGCGCTTGAGCACCTCCGCGACGGCCTCCTTGAGCAGGGCCATTTTGCCTTGATGCCGCATGGAGGAGGAGCGGTCCAGCACCAGCCACATCTCCAACGGACGGGGCTGACGGGGCGCGGGCCAGGGCGCGCGCACGATCCAAAACGCGTACCACAGTTGGGGCTCGCCCAGGGGCCGCACCAGCGAGTAACTCAGGCGCACCTGGACGCGCGGCGCGCGCCCGCGGCCCACCAGGGCCGTGCCGCTCATCTCCTGGGTTTCCGGGCTTTGCTCCAGGGTCTGGTCGTAGGCCTGCCGTTTTTGGGGATTGGAGAGCACCTCGTAGGCCTGGCGCACCAGCAAGAAGAATTCACGCGCTTCGGGCGAGGGGTTGATGTCGGGATGCCAGCGGCGCACGGCCTCGCGGTACGCGGCGCGGATCTCCTCCAGGGACGCGTGCCGCGGTACCCCTAAGATTTCGTAGTAGTTGACCATGTTCCAGGCGAACTCAGGCCGTGTCACCGCTCCCTCCGAGGTGCCGATCAGGTGTGTACGGTGCGTTTGGTGGGCCGATAGGCCACGACGATGACCGAGATGTTGTCCGGCCCGCCCGCGTCGTTGGCCATGCGCACCAGGCGTTGGGCCGCGGCCGAGGGGCTGGAGGCCCAGGCCAGGACCTCTTGGATCGCGTCGTCCGAGACCACATCCCAGAGGCCGTCGCTGCACACCAGCAGCATCATGCCCGGCGCCCAGCGTTCCAGGGAAATGTCGGCTTCGGCCGACGAATCGCTCCCCTGGCCCAACGATTTGTACAGCACATTGCGATGCGGGTGCCGCGAAGCCTCCTCCGCGGTCAACTCGCCCAACTCTTCCAGCCGATGAACCCAGGTGTGGTCCTGCGTGAGCAGGCGCAATTCCTGGGTCAGGGGGTTGTACAGATAAGCCCGGCTATCGCCGATGTGGGTGACGAACAGCCGTTGGTCCAGCGCCAGCACCGCGGTCAGGGTGGTGCCGCCGCCGGGGGCCTCCTCGAGCACTTTGTCCTGGGCCTGGGCCACCGCGTAGTGCAGCACGGGATAGATCTCGGTGGGCGGTGTGCTGCGCAGGCCCCAGTGCATGTGCGCGAGCAGGTGGTTCCACACATGGCGGGTAAAGGCTCCGATGGCGGCCTGGCTGGCGATCTCGCCGTGCAGATGGCCGCCCATGCCGTCGGCGACCACGAACAGGCCCAGCGCGCGGCTCTGATAAGTGCCCGCGGCCAGGATGGTGTGGGCCGCGTAAAGCGCATCCTCGTTGTGGTCCCGCTGCAGGCCCACATGCTGGGCCGTGCCGACCCAATACTGCGGTGGAAAGCCCAGCGCCTCGCTGGGCCAGTTCAAGGAACCCGTTCCGCCGGCCGGGCGGGCCAGCAAAGGCGCACTACCAGCCTCCCCGGTGTCCGCGGTCGCTTCTTCTTCGCTCGGGGGCGGCGTCTCGGCCCGCTTGAGCAGTCGTTCCAGGGCTTGTCGGGCCTTGCCGAACCAGTCCACCATAAGGTCTCCTTTATACCCCAGATGGGCGTGTTAGGTCAACGGCAGCGCGTACAGACGCCCGTCGAACGCGCCGATGTACATCAAGGTGCCCCGGGTGTCGGGCACCGGCGTTCCCGTGATCGCTCCTTGGGTGCGGAACTTCCAGCGCAACTGGCCGCTGCGCCGATAGAGGCTGTAAACGAATTGGTCCGTCGCGCCGAAGTACACGGCCTCGCCGTGGATCAGCGCGCCGCCGTTGACTTGATGCCCGGTTTGGAATTCCCACAGCACTTTGAGGCGGCGGGTGTTGAGCGCGTAGAAGACGCCGTTGGCCGCGCCCACATAGACCACGCCTTCCGCGACCACGGGCCACGAAATCGAGGGCCGGCCAAAGCGGTGCTTCATCAGCACCCAGCCGGTCTCCTGGTCCACTGCGTACAGGTTGCCGTCCACGGAAGTGAAGTACACCACGCCGTCCGCGACCGCGGGCCGACAGTGGATGCCCCGCCGGGCCCGCACCCGCCACTTCTCCCGCCCGTCGGGCGTCACCGCGAAGAAATCGCCGTCTTCGGAGCCGAAGAGCACCAGGTCGCCGGCCATGATGGGCGCGGAGCGAATGGGCGCGCCGGCCGCGAAGCGCCACAGCACTTGCCCGCGCTGGGTGTGGATGGCGTAGAGGTAGCCGTCGTCCGAACCCACGAACAGCACCCGCTCCGCGTACCACGGCGACGAATACACGGCCCCGTTGGTGGGGATCTTCCACACCAGGGTGGCGTCGCGCGCCCGCAGCGCGTAGATGTGCCGGTCCTGCGAGCCGAAGAACACCAACCGCCCGTCGCTGGCCGGTTGGCTGACCACGCCGCCGTGGGTGGGGAACTTCCAGCGCAGGGCGCCGTCGCGCGCCTGCAGCGCGTACAGGTTGGAGTCGTAGGAGCCGATGAACACCAGATCGCCCACCACGCGCGCGCTGCTGCGGATTTCGTCCTCGGTCTCGAAGACCCAGGCCGGTCGGATCGCGCTCACGGGCGTCGGCCGCGGCGTCGCGGGCGCTTGCGGAGGGCCCGCGGGCCCCATCAGGCGGGTGTCCTCGCCCGTGGGCATGGCCGTGGTCGCGTCCGCGTCGAAGGGCATGGCTGCGGTGCCTTCGTCCTCCCACGGCATGGCCGCGGTCGCGTCCGGCGCTTCGGCCGGCGCAGCCGCGGCGTCGCCCACCAACAGGGTTTCCTCCCCGCGGCCCTCGTGCCAGACCGCTTCGGCCTCGGGCTCCGCGGCCGTGGGCGGCATGGCCTGGGTTTCGGGGAAGGGCCCCGTGTCTTCGGGCGCCGCACCGTGTTGGAGGAAGGCTTCCAGCGCGGCCTTCATCTCCGCCGCGCTCTGATAGCGGTCTTCGGGTTTGTAGGCCAGGGCTTTGTAAATGATGCGCTCCAGCGCGGGCGGCACTTCGGGGTTGTACTGCCGGATGGGCCGCTCGTGGAACGAGAAAGGCGGCTCTTTGCGCGGGTCCTTCTTGGTCAGCACATGGTGCAGGGTGGCCCCCAGCGCGTAGATGTCGATGAGCGGCGAGAGCACGCCCCGATACTGCTCCGGCGGCGCGTAGCCCTCGGTGCCGATCATGGTGCCCTTTTGCTCGGGCAGGAAGATGCGCGCGATGCCGAAGTCGATGAGTTTGACCTGCTCCTGGGGCGTGATCATCACATTGGAGGGCTTGACATCCCGGAAGATGATGGGCCGCTCCGCGTGGGTGTGCAGATAGTGCAGCACATCGGCCAGCGCGATGGCCCAGCGCACCACTTTTTCCACGGGCAGAAAGCCGGGCGTGTTCTTGATGAGTTGGTCCAGCGTGTGCCCGCGGATGTATTCCAGGACCAGGTACGCCCGGTCGCCGGCGGAAAAGTAGTCGTACACCGCGGGGATGGCCGGGTGCGCCAGTTGCGCCAAAAGGTGCGCCTCACGCTCGAACGCGCGCAGCACATGCTCTTTGAGCCGCGGGTTGGTGATGGTCATCTCTTTGACCGCGACCAACCGCTCGATGCGCGGAAAGTGCAGGTCGCGCGCCAAATAAACCGTGCTCATGCCACCGGCGCCGAGCACGCGTCGAATTTCGTAGCGTTGCAGAAGACGGGTTCCGGCCTCCAGCGTCGGACGCCGCGCACCCGCCGCGCGTGAGGTAGCCTGGCTCAGCGATGCCTCCTTTTGCCCCAGCCTGAGGGATGGTCTTGATTATACCTCTTTTTGGCTGCTGCGCCCCTTATTTCAGGATTCTGACGGGCTTTTTTCACCCTTTGTGGATTTCTCCCCTCCTGCCGGGCGGCTGGTATAATCCCGCCTTGATGTCCACCTTGGAGACGAGGAAAAAGCCCATGATTTCATACCGCGGTCGTCTGTCCAACGGTTTGCTGGTGGTGCTCAAGGAGATGCCCACCGCGCCCGTCATCAGCCACTGGGTCTGGTATCGGGTCGGCTCCCGCGACGAGGTGCCCGGCCGCACGGGCATTTCCCACTGGGTGGAGCACATGCTGTTCAAAGGCACGCCCCGTTACCCCGCGGGCGTGCTGGACAAGGCCATCTCTCGGGTGGGCGGCTCGTGGAACGCGTTCACCTACCTGGATTGGACCACTTTCTTCGAGACCCTGCCGGCCCGCCACATGGATCTGGCCCTGGACCTGGAGGCCGACCGCATGGTCAACGCCCGCTTCGACCCCGCGGAGGTGGAGTCGGAGCGCACGGTGGTCATCTCGGAGCGCCAGGGCGACGAGAACGAACCCCTGTTCCGTCTGGGGGAAGAGGTGCAGGCCGCGGCCTTTCGCGTCCACGCCTATCATCACGAGGTCATCGGCGACATGGCCGACCTGCGCACCATGACCCGAGACGACCTGTATCGCCACTACCGCACCTACTACATCCCCAACAACGCGGTGCTGGCCCTGGCCGGGGACTTCGACACCGAGGACATGCTGCGCCGCATCGAGCGCTTCTACGGTCCCCTGGAGCCGGGCCCCGAGCCGCCCCGTTTGCAGCGCCCCGAACCGCCCCAGACCGGCGAGCGGCGGGTGGTGGTGGAAGGGCCGGGCGAGACCACCTACCTGCAAATCGCGTTCCGCGCGCCCCGGGCCGCGGACCATGACTTCTGGCCCTACCTGCTGGCCGACAGCCTGCTCACCGGGCCCTCCAACCTCAACTTCTTCGGCGGCGGGCTCTCCAACCACACCTCGCGGCTCTACCGCGCCCTGGTCGAAACCGGTCTGGCCGTGTCCGCGTCGGGCAGCATCCAGGCCACGGTGGACCCCTACCTCTACTGGCTCACCATCGTGGTGCACCCCGACCACACGCCCGACGAAGTGCTGCAGGCCGTGGAGGATGAAATCCACCGCCTGCAAGACGCGCCGGCTCCCGAGGCCGATCTGGCCCGGGCGCTCAAACAGGCCCGCGCGCTCTTCGCGTACAACAGCGAGAGCATCACGGGCCAGGCGTTCTGGCTGGGCTACAGCGAGATGCTGGCCGATGCCGCGTGGGCGCAGGACTACCTCACCCGTCTGGCCGAGGTCACGCCCGCGGATGTGCAGCACATCGCGCAGACCTACTGGCGGCCGCAGCAGCGGGTGGTGGGGTTATACCTCCCGCGCGGGTAGGCCGGCCCCTGGCCAACCCCGGGCCTGCCAGGTGAAGTACAGGGCCACGCCCCCGGCCACCGACGCGTTGAGCGACGCGACCCGCCCCCGCATGGGCAGGTACACCAACGTGTCGCACTTCTGCCGCACCAGGCGGCGCAGCCCCGCGCCTTCGTTGCCCACCACCCAGGCGATGGGCCCGCGCAGGTCCACCTGGTGGATGGGCTCCGCGTCGGGGCCGGCCTCCAGCCCGTACACCCAAATCCCCATCTCTTTCAAGGCCGTGATGGCCTGGGCCAGGTTCTCGGGCGCGATGAGCAGGTGCTCGGACGCGCCCGCGGAGGTGTGCACCACCGTGGGCGTCACGCCCACCCGCCCCCGCTTGGGGATGATGACGCCGTGCACGCCCACCGCGTCCGCGGTGCGCAGCAGCGCGCCGAAGTTGCGCGGGTCCTGGATTTGGTCCAGCACCAGCACCAGCGCGGGCTCGGGCGCTTCCGCGATGCGCTGCCGGATGGCGCCCAGGCTGGAGTAGGGGTACGGGCCGACTTCCAGGGCCACGCCCTGATGATGGCCCCCGCGCGCGGCCAGGCGCAGGGTCTCCTTGGGCACTTCTTTGACCGGGATGCGTCGGGCGCGGGCCAGGCGCTCGGCGCGCAGGCGCTGGGGCGAGCGGGAGCCCATTTGCACCCACAGCCGCTTGGCCCGGCGGCGGCCGGCGCGCAGGGCTTCACATACCGCATGAGGTCCGTACAGCCACTCGGTCATGGCGCGTTCCCTCCCGTTGCGAGGCGGATGTCATCCGTACGAAGACGCAAAGACTCGGCCCCGGCCTGGCGCCATGACCCAAGCCGACCGCCCGGCTTATTTGGCCTCCGCGGCCGCGTCCCGCCGGGCCTGGAAGCGCGCCACCCGCCGCGCCAGGTCGGCTACGATCTCCCGCAACGCGGCCATCTCCCCGGCGCTCACATGTTCCTCCAGCACGCCCAACAGCGCGTCCATGTCGGGCTGCGCGTGATACATCAACACGGCGATGTCGTTTTCATACAGCCCCACCCGGCCGAAGTCGCCCTGGCGGTACAGCGAGGGCAACGCATACAGTTTGAGCAAGATCAGCCCTG
>JAADEN010000104.1 GCA_013153375.1 Chloroflexota bacterium
ATGATCCAGGCCCACGCGTTCGACGGCATGGTGCTCATCCCCAACTGCGACAAGATCGTGCCCGGCATGGCCATGGCCGCGCTGCGGCTGGACATCCCCGCGATCGTGGTCTCGGGCGGGCCCATGCGGGCCGGTCGGCTGCCCGATGGTCAGGTGGTGGACCTGATCTCGGTCTTCGAGGGCGTGGGCGCGTACCAGGCCGGCGCGCTGGACGACGCGCAACTGGAGCAACTGGAGGCTTACGCGTGCCCGTCCTGCGGGTCGTGCTCGGGCCTGTTCACGGCCAACTCCATGAACACGCTGCTGGAGGTGCTGGGCCTGGCCCTGCCCTACAACGGCACCGCGCTGGCCTGCACGCCCCAGCGGGAGGCCCTGGCCCGGGAGGCCGGGCGGCGCATTCTGGACCTGGTGCGGGAGAACCTGACCCCGCGGCGCATCGTGACCCCCGAGGCCATCGACGACGCGTTCGCGCTGGACATGGCCCTGGGCGGCAGCACGAACACGGTGTTGCACACCCTGGCCCTGGCCCACGAGGCGGGCATCCCCTACGACCTGCACCGCATCAACGCGGTAGCCGACCGGGTGCCGCACCTGGTCAAACTGAGCCCCGCGGGGCCGTGGCACATGGAGGACCTGCACGCGGCCGGCGGCGTGCCCGCGGTGCTGGCCCAACTGGCGCGGGCCGGCCTGCTGCATACGGACCGGCCCACGGTCGCGGGGCGCACCCTGGCCGAGGTCATCGCGGACGCGCAGGTGCGCGACGCACGGGTCATTCGGCCCCTGGACGACCCGCATTCGCCTCGGGGCGGGTTGGCCGTGCTGTTCGGCAACCTGGCCCCCAACGGCGCGGTGATCAAGACCGGCGCGGTCGCGCCCCACATCCGCCGCCATACCGGCCCGGCCCGCATCTACGAGAGCCAGGAGGACGCGATGCGCGGCATCCTGGCCCGGGAGGTGCAGCCCGGCGATGTGGTGGTCATCCGCTACGAGGGGCCCCGCGGCGGCCCGGGGATGCAGGAGATGCTGGCGCCCACTTCGGCCATCGCCGGCCTGGGCCTGGGCGAGCAGGTCGCGCTCATCACCGACGGACGCTTCTCGGGCGGCACCCGTGGGCTCTCGGTGGGCCACATCAGCCCCGAGGCCGCGGCCCGGGGGCCCATCGCCGCGCTGCAGCCCGGCGACCGCATCACCATCGACCTGGACGCGCGGCGCATCGAAGTGCACCTGAGCGACGACGAAATCGCCCGGCGCCTGGCCGCGCTGCCGCCTTTCCGCCCCCGCACCCGCAGCAAATGGCTGCGCCGCTACGCGCACTTCGTCACCAGCGCGGACCAGGGGGCGGTGCTGAAAGAAGCGTAGGAGCAGGAAGCAGGGAGCAAGGAGCGGGAAGCGGACGGCGCACTGTGTGGTCCGCGCACCGCTCACTACCGGCTACCGGCCAACGGCTGACGGCGGTTTCGCTCCCTGCTCAGTACTCCCCGCTGTGCATCTCTATCTCAGGAGGTTCCCCATGCCACCCCAAATGACCGGCGCGCAGATGCTGTGGGAAAGTCTCATCCGCGAAGGCGTGGATGTGGTCTTCGGCTATCCCGGCGGGTCCATCATGCCCGTGTACGACGCGCTGTTGGACTATCCCCAGGTGCGGCATGTGCTCACGCGGCACGAGCAGGGCGCGGCCCACGCCGCGGACGCGTACGCCCGCACGCTGCGGGACCAGGGCAAGGTGGGCGTCGCGATGGCCACCTCGGGCCCCGGCGCGACCAACCTGACCACGGGCATCGCCAACGCGTTCATGGATTCCTCGCCCGTGGTGTTCATCACCGGCCAGGTCTCGGCCGAGTACCTGGGCACCGACGCGTTCCAGGAAATCGATGTCACGGGCATCTCCCTGCCCATCACCAAGCACAACTTCCTGGTCACCCGCGCCGAGGACATCCCCCGGGTGGTGCGGGAGGCGTTCCACATCGCGCGCACAGGGCGGCCCGGCCCGGTGCTCATCGACCTGTGCAAGAACGCGCAGAACGACACGGCCCCCTTCGTCTGGCCCACCGAAGTGCGCCTGCCCGGCTATCGTCCGCCCCAACGTGCGGACGAGGACGCGCTGGCCGAGGCCACCCGCCTGCTGGCTGAGGCCCAACGGCCCGTCATCCTCGCGGGGCAGGGCGTGCTCATGTCGGGCGCGATGCCCGAACTGCGGGCCCTGGCCGAAAAGGCCGACATCCCCGTGGCCATGACCCTGCTGGGCCTGGGCGCGCTGCCCCTGGAGCACCACCTGGCCCTGGGCATGATGGGCATGCACGGCGAGTACTTCGTCAACATGGCCATCCAGCACGCGGACCTGCTCATCGCGCTGGGGATGCGCTTCGACGACCGGGTCACGGGCAAGTTGGAGGCCTACGCGCCCCAGGCGCGCAAGATTCATGTGGAAGTGGATCCCGCGGAGATTGGCAAGAATGTGCCCGTGGATGTCGCGCTGCTGGGGGATTTGAAGACGGTCTTGCGGCAGTGGCTGCCGCGGGTGGCCGAGGCGCGCCGTCCGGCCTGGCGGGAGCAGATCGCGGCCTGGCGCGCGGACACCCAGGAGCACGATGTGGTGCACAAGACCCGCCGCAACGGCAAAGGCCCGCTGCGGGGCCCCGAGGTCATCCAGCGCCTGTGGGAGACCACCGCGGGCCAGGATGTCATCATCGCCACGGGCGTGGGCCAGCATCAGATGTGGGCCGCGCAGTACTACCGCTTCCCGCAGCCCTATCGCCTGGTCACTTCGGGCGGCCTGGGAACCATGGGCTTCGGCCTGCCCGCGGGCGTGGGCGCGGCCGTGGCGCATCCCGACAAGGAGGTATGGGTCATCGAGGGCGACGGCGGTTTCCAGATGACCCAGGCCGAGATGGCCACCGCGGTGCAGGAGGGCCTGAACATCAAGATCGTGGTGCTCAACAACAACTACCTGGGCATGGTGCGCCAGTGGCAGGAACTGTTCTACGACCGCCGCTATTCCGCGGTGCTGCTGCACAACCCCGACTTCGTCAAACTGGCCGATGCGCACGGCATCCCGGCCCGGCGGGTGACCGAGCGCCGGGAGGTGGACGCCGCGTTCGCGTTCGCGCGGCAGCATCAGGGCCCCGTGCTGCTGGAGTTCCGGGTGCCGCCCGAGGACAATGTGTTCCCCATGGTGACCACCAGCGACCCGCTGCACGAGATGATTCGCCGCCCCGAAGAGGAGCCTCATGTGGAACGCTCCGATTGGGCCGGCGCCGCGCCCTGACATCGTAGGAGGTCCGACATGGCCATGCCGCACACTTTCGTCGTTCTGGTCGAGAACAAGCCCGGCGTGCTCAACCGGGTGGCGTCCCTGTTCCGCCGCCGCAATTACAACATCCACTCCCTCAATGTGGGAACCACGCAAGACCCGCGGGTCTCGCGCATGACGCTGGTGGTGAACACCACGCCCGAAAAGGCCCCGCTCATCGAGGCCAACCTGTACAAGTTGGTCAATGTCATCGATGTGCAGGATGTGACCGACCGGCCCGCGGTGCGCCGCGAACTGGCGCTGATCAAGGTGCGGGCCCGGCAGGGGATGCGCACCGAGATCATCAACCTGGCCTCGGTGTTTCGGGCCAACATCGTGGACGCGACGCCCGAGACCATGACCATCGAAGTTACGGGCACGCCCGAGAAAATCGACAGTTTGATCGAAATGCTGGGCGCAGCCGATGTGGTCGAGGTGGTGCGCACGGGCGTGCTGGCTATGACCCGCGGCACCATCGAAGGCGCGCGGCACCTGCCCGGCGCGGGCGGGCGATGAGCGCATTCCTTCGTTTGGCCCTTTGACAACCGCATACCCACAGCCCGGCCCGAAGTTCACGCGGGCCGGCCGCGGCCAAAGGTGTTTTTCACCAACCGTGTTCCAGGGCGCACCCCGCGCCCTGGCCCTATCGACCGTCAACTACCGACTGACGACTGACGACTGTCCACTGTCCACTCCCCACTCCCTGGAGGCCCTCCATGACCAAGATGTACTACGACCGGGACGCCCGTCCCGACCTGATTCGCAACCGCCGCGTCGCGGTGTTGGGCTACGGCTCGCAAGGCCACGCGCACGCGCAAAACCTGCGCGACAACGGCGTGGATGTGCGGGTGGGCCTGCGCCCCGAGGGGCGCTCGTGGGCCCGCGCCCAGGCCGACGGCTTCCGGGTGCTGCCCGTGGCCGACGCGGTCCAGGAGGCCGATGTGATCATGGTGCTGCTGCCCGACACCCGGCAGCCCCAGGTCTATCGTGAGGCCATCGCGCCGCACCTGCGCGCGGGTCAGACGCTAATGTTCGCGCACGGCTTCAACATCCACTACGGCACCATCCAGCCGCCCGAATTTGTGGATGTCAGCATGGTGGCGCCCAAGGCCCCCGGCCATCGGGTGCGAGAAGTGTTCGTCCAGGGCGGCGGCACCCCGGCCCTCATGGCCGTCCACCAGAACGCCAGCGGCCAGGCCCGAGAGGTGGCCCTGGCCTACGCCTGGGGCATCGGCACCACCCGCGCCGGCGTGCTCGAGACCACCTTCCAGGAGGAAACCGAGACCGACCTGTTCGGCGAGCAGACGGTGCTGTGCGGCGGCGTGTCCGCGCTCATCCAGGCCGGGTTCGAGACCCTGGTCGAGGCCGGGTATCAGCCCGAGTTGGCCTACTTCGAGACCCTGCACGAACTCAAACTCATCGTGGACCTGCTCTACCGCGGCGGGCTGACCTACATGCGCTATTCGGTGTCGGATACCGCGGAGTACGGCGACTATGTTTCGGGCCCGCGGGTCATCGGCGACCCGGTGCGGCAGGCCATGCGGGAGGTGCTGGCCGACATCCAGAGCGGCGCGTTCGCCCGCCGCTGGATCGAGGAGAACGAGCGGGGCCGGCCGTGGTTCAACCAAAAGCGCCGCGAAGCCGCGCGGCACCCCATCGAGGAGGTGGGCCGCCGCCTGCGGGCCATGATGCCCTTCATCAACCCCGTCGAGGTGGACCCGGACGCGTGGGAAATACGGGGTTTGGAAGAAACCACGGATGAACGCGGATGAGGACGGAGGCACACGGATGGGGTTTGAAACCACGGATAGACACGGATGTGCACGGATGAGAAAACGATCCGTGTTCGTCCGTGCCGGTGTCCGTGTTCGTCCGTGTTCCCATTCCTGCCGGCTGTCGGCCATCCGCTGACGGCTAAAGCCCCATGTTGTCCGTGTTCCATTTCGACCGCTCAACGGCCGCTTTTTGCTCTCCGCTTCCCGCTCCCTGCTCTCCGCCCTCCCTCCCGACTACCGACTCTCGACTACCGACTGCAGGAGGTTCTCATGCCCAATCAACCGCCCCATCCCAACTATGTGCGCATTTTCGACACCACCCTGCGCGACGGCGAGCAATCGCCGGGCGCGACCATGACTTCGGCCGAGAAACTGCAAATCGCCCGCGCGCTGGCCCGCATGGGGGTGGATGTCATCGAGGCCGGGTTCCCGGCCGCGTCGCCCGACGACCTGGAGGCCGTGCGGCGCATCGCCATCGAGGTGGGCAACCCCGACCCGCGGCACAACGGCCATCGGGTGCCCATCATCACCGGTCTGGCCCGCGCGGTCAAGAGCGACATCGACGCCGCGTGGGAGGCCGTGCGCCACGCAGCCCGGCCCCGCATCCACACTTTCCTGGCCACCTCGCCCATCCACATGCAGTACAAACTGCGCATGACGCCCCGGGAGGTGGTCCAGCGAGTGCGGGAGATGGTGGCCTACGCCAGGTCCCTGACCGACGATGTGGAGTTCTCGCCCGAGGACGCGGGCCGCAGCGATCCCGAATTCCTGTACGAAGTCCTGGCCGCGGCCATCGAAGCCGGGGCCACCACCCTCAACATCCCCGACACCGTGGGCTACACCACGCCTGAGGAATTCTATCGGCTCATCAAGGGCATCATGGAGCACACGCCGGGCATCGAGCAGGTCATCGTCTCGGTGCACTGCCACAACGACCTGGGCCTGGCCACGGCCAACACCCTGGCCGGGCTCATGGCCGGCGCGCGGCAGGCCGAGGTGACCATCAACGGCATCGGCGAGCGGGCCGGCAACACCGCGCTGGAAGAAGTGGTCATGGCCCTGCGGGTGCGGCACGATGTGTACGGCCTGGAGACGGGCATTGACACCACCCAAATCGTGCGGGTCAGCCAGATGGTCTCCCGCATCACGGGCATGGCCGTACAGCCCAACAAGGCCATCGTGGGAGCCAACGCGTTCGCGCACGAGGCCGGCATCCATCAGGACGGTATGCTCAAGCACCAGCAGACCTACGAAATCATGCGGCCCGAGATGGTGGGCTGGCCCAAATCCCGGCTGGTCTTGGGGAAACACTCCGGTCGGCACGCGCTGCGGGTGCGCCTGGAGGAACTGGGCTACCGGCTGCGGCCCGAGGAGTTGGACGAAATCTTCCGCGAATTCAAGCGCCTGGCCGACCGCAAGAAGACCATCACCGACGCGGACCTGATGGCCCTGGTGTCCGAGGAGCGGGGCCTGGCCCCCGAGGAGGAAGTCTTCCACCTGGAGGCCGCGCAGGTGGTCGCGGGCACGGGGATGCCCTCGGCCACGGTGCGGCTGCGCGGGCCCGACGGCCAGGTCCACATCGCCACCGCGGTGGGCACCGGTCCGGTGGACGCGGCGTACAAAGCCATCGAGCAGGTGGTGGGCGTGCAGCCCGTGCTGCTGGAGTATGTGGTCAACGCGGTAACCGAGGGCATTGACGCGGTGGGCGAGGTCACGGTGCGCATCCAGCCCGCGGAGGCCGAGGCCCGGCCTTCGCCCCAGGGCACGGCCCGGCCCCGCACCTTCGGCGGTTACGCGGCCGACACCGATGTCATTCTGGCCAGCGCCAAGGCGTACCTCATCGCCATCAACAAGATGCTGGCCGCGCGGCAGAGCGATCCGGCGGATACGGCTCCCGCGTCCGCCGCGGCTTGAGCCGCCAGTCCCCCTTCCCACGCAGGAGGCCCCATGTCCAAACCTCGCACCCTTTTCGACAAGGTCTGGGACGCGCATGTGGTGCACCAGGTGCCCGGCGGCCCGGCCATGCTCTACATCGACCTGCACCTGGTCCACGAAGTGACCTCGCCCCAGGCCTTCGCCCTCTTGCGGCAGCGGGGCCTGCGGGTGCGGCGGCCGGACCGCACCGTGGCCACCATGGACCACAGCACGCCCACCGTGGCCCTGGACATCTCCCTGGCCGACGACAAGGCCCGCCAGCAGTTGCGCGCCCTGGAGGAGAACGCGCGCACCTTCGGCGTGCGGCTGTATCCCCTGGGGCACCCACAGCGGGGCATCGTGCATGTCCTGGGCCCGGAACTGGGCCTGACCCAGCCGGGCACGACCATCGTGTGCGGCGACAGCCACACATCCACCCACGGCGCGTTCGGCGCGCTGGCCTTCGGCATCGGTACGACTCAGGTGGGCCATGTGCTGGCTACCCAGACCCTGCTCATGCGCAAGCCCCAGGCCATGCGGGTGACCTTCTCGGGCCGTTTGCAGCCCGGCGTCACGGCCAAGGATATGATTCTGGCCCTCATCGCCCGCATCGGCACCCACGGCGGCCGCGGGCATGTGATGGAGTACACGGGCGAGGCCGTGCGCAGCCTGGACATGGCCGGACGCATGACCCTGGCCAACATGAGCATCGAGGCCGGCGCGCGCGCCGGCATGATCGCGCCCGACGAGGTCACTTTCGAGTACCTGGCCGGCCGGGAGTTCGTCCCCCAAGGCCCGGCCTGGGACGCCGCGGTGGCCTATTGGCGTACCCTGCCCACGGACGAAGGCGCGACCTTCGCCAGGGAGGTCGCGCTGGATGTGAGCGACCTGGAGCCCATGATCACCTACGGCACCACGCCGGGCATGGCCGTGCCCATCACGGGCCGGGTGCCCGACCCCGCGCACGAGCCCGACCCGGCCCGTCGCCGCTTGCTCGAGAAGGCCCTGGCGTACATGGACCTGCGCCCCGGTCAGCCCATGCTGGGGCAGAAGGTGGACTGGGTCTTCGTGGGCAGTTGCACCAACGGGCGGCTGGAAGACTTGCGTCAGGCCGCGCGGGTGTTGCGGGGGCGCAAGGTCGCGCCGGGCGTGCGCATGGTGGTGGTACCCGGCTCCGAGACGGTGCGCCGGCAGGCCGAGGCCGAGGGCCTGGACCGGGTGTTCAAGGAGGCCGGCGCGGAGTGGCGCTACGCAGGGTGCAGCCTGTGCATTGCCATGAACGGCGACCGGGTGCCGCCGGGCGCGTACGCGGTGAGCACCAGCAACCGCAACTTCGAGGGCCGGCAGGGGCCGGGCGCGCGGACCCTGCTCGCCAGCCCCCTCACGGCCGCGGCCAGCGCGGTCGAGGGCCGCGTGGCCGACCCCCGGCGCTATGTGTAGCCCGCGCGGGGTTGGACTCGAAACCACGGAGGAACACGGATTGACACGGATGTGAAGAGAAGTTAGAAGTTGGAGGTTGGAAGTTGGCGCGCTCTGGCGACTGGCGACTACCGACTGACGACTGTGCTGAAACCGCGGATACACGCGGATGAACGCGGATGAAAGAACCGTGTTTCCTGTGCCTCTGTGCGAAAAACGGGCAACTATCGACTGCCGACTACCGACTGTCGACCGTTTCACCGGCTGACGGCGGGCGCGGCACCGCTGCGCCCCTACAACGGCCGTCTTTGACACCCCGGCGGGTTTCTGATAG
>JAADEN010000078.1 GCA_013153375.1 Chloroflexota bacterium
CGGCCGACGCCCGCCGTTGCTTCGACGGTGGGCGTCGGTTCCGCCGTGGCTCAACGCAGGGGGATGTGCTGGTTGCGGCGGCGGCGAGCCGTGGGCCTTGGCCCTGACGCGGGCCGGAAAGCCGCCCTTCGCGCGCCATGAACGCTCAAATCGTAAGAGAATCGTAAGGAAAGCGTAAGGAAAGCGTCAAGCATTCCCCTGCGGCCTGTGCTATAGTAAAGGCGCAGCAGGCGAGCATCTCTTCTCCTCCTTCCGAAAGCGAGGGCCGGGCATCCGGCTCTCCTTTTGTTAAAAGCAGGGAGCGGAAAGCAGGAAGCGGGGGGTTGGTGGCTGTCCTCCATGCTCTACGGCTCGTCCGTGGTTTCACGAAGGGCCGTTGGCTTTACATGGTGTGGGGCGTCATTGCTGAACTTCCCACTTTGCACACCACTTACGAATTACGCTTCTCTGGCTGTATAAACGCCTGTTGTCTTCGTCTCCGTATTTGTGGCAAAGATCCGCAATGGTTGGGCAAGAGTTGGCCCATTTTTTGTAAAAGGACTCCCAGCGCTCCAAAATGCGTTCTGGCCTCTCGATAAAGATATTCCCTGCCCGCGCGCCATCCAAGCCCTGAGTTACGGTCGTATAAGGAATCCGCGCTTCTCCTGATCGGTCCACCGATACATGAATCACTCGAGGCTCCGCCTCAAAAGGGGGCTCATCTTTTTGTGCCAGCACCTCGACCCATTCCTTTTCAGTCTTCAAATGGGCGAGGGCCTTTTGACTTGCTGCATCAAGAGCCTTCAAATCCTCTTGATCAATCCGCAAGTGATCGCTATGCGCGCCCCAGCCTACATATTCCCACACGGCAACCTCACCGCGGGTCCCGTATTGCTCTTCCAAAATGTTCTGAAGATCGGAAATATCTTTGACATTTCGCTTGTGCACGAAGATACTCCACAACACTTGCCCACCTATCGCTTGCCACAACTTCGCCACGCGATGAAGGCTCGCATAACTTCCGGGAAAGCCAGCAAACCAATCGTGAATCGCTTGTTTTCCATACAAAGAAAATTCCAAAATCTCGGTACCCGCTTGTCTCAGGGCCTGAAGATATGAAGTCCAATCTTCAAGAGAGCGTCGGCGAAAACCATCGGCTGCAACACTTTGCCATCCTTCAACCTTGTTTTCTTTGAGATATTTTGCTATCTGGGGAAAATCATCGAGATTCAAAGCGCAATCGCCCACATATACGGCCAAATTTTGAAATGGCGCGCCCTCTTGTCGAGAAAGATTTGCAAAAGGTTCTATGACCTTCACAACGGTATCGTACGGCATTGCCTTGAAACGCTTAGAGGGCGCAAACATGCAATGTTTGCACGAATATGAACAGGGTATGGCTCTCAAGAAGAGAAATAACCAACGGTCGCGTTTCATACAGCCTTCGCTCTCAAGTGCTCATGGAAAACAGCATTCCGCTCGCCACGCGGCTCATCCGTTTGGTGGGATGCCGTGGTTATCTGAGCAGCGTTGTTGCTCGGCTTTGGCAAGTCCACCGGGCGGCAGGCGACCGGCCGGTCGCCCCTACATCGGTCGCGCCACCCTGCGTGGACGCATTGCCATGCGCCCCTACCGTGGGGCGCGCGGCCAACCGCTATCCACCAACTTCCAACCTCCAACCACCAACCACCTCCCCTCACTTCTTCGGAATCCGCGCCACGGTGGCCACGGTGTCGTCGTCGCGCAGATTCATCACCCGCACGCCCTGGGTGGCCCGGCCCATGACCCGCACATCCGCGACCCGCAGGCGGATGACCACCCCGCGGGCCGAAATCAGGGTCAACTCGTCGCCCTCTTGCACCACCCGCGCGGCCACCAGGGGGCCGATGCGTTCCGTCGCGCCCGCGGCCAGGGTGCGCACGCCCTGGGTGGCCCGGCCCTTGCGCGGGTAATCCTCCAGCGCGGTGCGCTTGCCGTAACCCCGCTCGCTGACCACGAACAGGTAGCCGCCGGGCTCCACCACCTCCATGCCGATGACCTCGTCGCCCGGCTTGAGGCGGATGCCCGTCACACCCTGCGCGGTGCGGCCCATGGGCCGCACTTCGGCCTCGCGGAAGCGCAGGGCCTGCCCGTGCGCGGTGACCAGCAGCACCTCGTCGTCGCCGTGGGTCACCCGGGCCCAGCCCAGCGCGTCGCCCTCGGCCAGGCGGATGACGATGAGCCCCGACGCGCGCACCGAGGCCAGTTCCTCCAGGGGCAGGCGCTTGACCTTGCCCTGGCGGGTGGCCATGAAGATGTACGCGCCCGGCTGGAAGTCGCGCACGGCCAGGGCCGCGGTGATGTGTTCCCCAGGCTCGACATTGACCACATTGACCACCGGGATGCCGCGGCTGCCCCGCCCCGCGTCGGGAATCTGATACACCTTCTCCGCGTACACCTTGCCCCGGTCGGTGAAGAAGAGCAGCGTGTCCAGGGTGCGGGCCCGCAAGAAGAGCACCACTTCGTCGTCGTCCTTGGTCGCGTGGCCCCGCACACCCCGTCCCCCGCGGCCCTGGGTGCGGAAGGCCTTTTGGGCGATGCGCTTGATGTAGCCCCGCTGGGTGAGGATGACGAACACGGGCTCGTCGGGCACCAGGTCCTCTTCGCTCAGGTCGCCCGTGGCCTCGGCCAAAATGCGGGTGCGCCGCTCGTCGCCGTACTTGGCCGCCAGGTCCTGCAAGTCCTCCTGGATGAGCCGCAAAATCTTCTTGGGGTGCAGCAGCAAATCTTCGAGATATGCGATGCGGGCCAGCAGGTCCTGGTATTCGTCTTCGATCTTCTGGCGCTCCAGCGCGGCCAGGCGGCGCAGGGGCATGTCGAGAATGGCCTGGGCCTGGCGCTCGCTCAGGTCGAAGCGTTCCATGAGGCGGGCTTTGGCCGTCTCCGCGTCGGGCGAGCGGCGGATGAGCGCGATGACCTCGTCCAGATGGCTCAGGGCCACCCGCAGGCCCTCGAGGATGTGCGCCCGGTCCCGGGCCTTGGCCAGTTCGTACTCCGAGCGCCGGCGGATGACCTCGCGGCGGTGCTCGATGTACACCAGCATGGCCCGTTTGAGCGAGAGCAGGCGGGGCTCGCCGTCCACCAGGGCCAGCAGTTGCACGCCGAAGGTGGTTTGCAGGGGCGTGTATTTGTAGAGTTGATTGAGCACCTTGCGGGGCTGCGCGCCGCGTTTGAGTTCGATGACGATGCTCATGCCCCGGCGGTCGCTCTCGTCC
This sequence comes from Chloroflexota bacterium, assembly GCA_013153375.1. GTDB lineage: Bacteria > Chloroflexota > Anaerolineae > Anaerolineales > DRMV01 > JAADEN01. Next base: position 3,234 of record JAADEN010000078.1, read on the forward strand.
CGCAGGTCGCTGATGGCGTCGATGCGCCCGTTGCGCACCAGGTCCGCGATGCGTTCGATGAGGCTGGCCTTGTTGACCTGATAGGGGATTTCGGTGATGACGATGCGGTAGCGGCCGGGCCGGGTCTCTTCGATGTGGGCCACGCCCCGCACGGTGAGTTTGCCGCGGCCCGAACTGTAGGCCTGCCGGATGGCGTCCACATTGACCAGAATGCCGCCCGTGGGGAAGTCGGGCCCGGGCAAGAACTGCATCAGATCGTCCACGGTGACTTCGTCCAGGTCGTCGTAGTGGTCGATGAGGTAGATCATGGCCTCGGCCAGTTCCCGCAGGTTGTGGGGCGGGATGTTGGTGGCCATGCCCACCGCGATGCCCGACGCGCCGTTGGCCAGCAGGTTGGGGAAGCGGGCGGGCAGCACCACGGGCTCTTCCAGGCTGCCGTCGAAGTTGGGCGCGAAGTCCACCGTGTTCTTGTCGATGTCCACCAGCAGTTCTTCGGCGATCTTGGTCAGCCGGGCCTCGGTGTAACGCATGGCCGCGGGCGGGTCGCCGTCGATGGAGCCGAAGTTGCCCTGGCCGTCCACCAGGGGGTAACGCAGGGAAAAATCCTGGGCCATGCGGGCCAGCGCGTCGTACACGGCCTGGTCGCCGTGGGGGTGATACTTGCCCAGCACTTCGCCCACGATGCGGGCCGATTTCTTATATGCGGTGTTGGAGCGCAGGCCCATGTCGTGCATGGCGTACAGAATGCGCCGCTGGACGGGCTTGAGGCCGTCGCGGGCGTCGGGCAGGGCCCGGGCCACGATGACGCTCATCGCGTAGTCCAGATACGCGGTGCGCATTTCGTCCACAATGTCCACCGGCAGCACCGTTCCGTGGTCCATAGGGGTTTGGTCTCCTTACCTGAGGCGTCGCGCGGGCGACGCACGGGAATGGCACGCTAAGCGGCCCCACCCCCGGGGCCGTGGTAGATGAATTATACCACCGTGCCTGGGCCGCGATCCGAGATAGGGCGGTGAGGGCTTCGAATCTTTGAAAAATGAGCGTTTATGGCGCAGACTTCGCCACAAATACGACGACTTGAGCACTTTTCTGTTGGTTTTTGTGAAAGGGGATTGAAATACGCCCCGAGTTTTCGTATAATACAAACAGAAAACAGAAGCCCGCGCGGCGTCGCGGGGTGCGGTGGCTTCCGTGGACATCTTCCATGGGGCCGGCAACCACGGATGAGGAGGCCCTCAAATGAACATCGTCAAAGTCGCCAGTCATTCGCGGCCTTACAAAGTGGCCGGGGCGATCGCCGGGGTCTTCCGAGAGCATCGGCGGGCCGAGGTGCAGGTCATCGGTGCAGGTGCAGTCAATCAAGCGGTCAAAGCGCTCATCATCGCCCGTAACTACCTCATCCAGGACGGCTACACTCCCGTTGTCGTGCCCTTGTTCGTGGATATCGAAATCCACGGCCGGGTGCGCACCGCGGTGCGGTTCGTCATCCTCGAGGCCACGGATGTGGACGCCATTCGTCAGGTGCCTTTGCACATGGCGCTGCCTCCGGAGGCCGAGGGAGAGAGCGAGGGCGAGGCCGCGAGTGAAACGGTCGCGGACGCGGAGGAGGCCCCGTCTGCGGCCGCGGGAGACACCGCCTGAAAAGCCTTTCCAATCCTCTTGCATGATGCGGACCGCGACGGGGAAACACCGGTCGCGGTGGGGGTGTTTAAGCCCTGGCCGCGCGCCGCGCAGCCCGGCCGCAGGCTCGGATCCCCCTCATTCACCTGCCGCGGCCAGCCGGGCCCGCACCACGATGCGCTGGTTGTCCACCAGATAGGGATAGCACGAAATCAGGGTCACAGTGGGGTCGGGGGTCGGCTCCAGCCAGCGGACATCGGTGGGCTCGACCACCTGGATCTCGGTCACCCGATAGGTGTACACCCGATTGTGGGTGTGGATGAGGATGGCGTCGCCGGGCTGCAGTTTGTCCAGGTCACGGAAAATCTCGCCGTAGATGTCGTTGTGGGCCGACAGCACCAGGTTGCCCGGCTGGCCGGGGTTGGCCGTGCCGGGGTGCTGGCCCACGCCTTTTTTGAGTTGCTCCCAGCCGTCGCCCATGACGATGGGCGCGTCCACGCCGATGGCGGGAATCTGGATGCGGATGGCCTGTTCGGGCCCCGGCGTGGGGAGCGCGAGTTCGGCCTGATACGCCTGGGCAAAGGGGCGCAGATGTTCGGGGATCTCGGCCTCGTTGGGCCGTGCGCCGCCGGGCGCGGTGGGGGGCGTGTGGCCGCCGGGCAGCACCACCGCGCGCACCAGGGGCGTGGGCGTTAAAGTGGGCTGGGCCAGGGCCCCCGCCACTTCCGCGTTCAGCGTGCCGAGCAGGCGAAAGCCGTTGAACAGCACCCATACCAGGCCGATCATGGCCGCCAACTCCACGGCCAGCAGGGCGCGATCCCACCAGCCGCGCGGCCGGGCCGGCGCCGCGGCCGGGGACGCGTCCGTGGTCGCGACTTCGTCCAGCAAATCGTCGGCCGCGGTGTCAGGGGTCACCAGCACCACGCGGCCCGTGCGGCGGTAGTAGGCCAGCCGCGCGGCGCGGGCCGCGCGTTGGGCCTCTTGCCACTGCTGACGCAGGCGGTAGGCTTGCTTTTCGGGGGAGGAACGGGAGCGACGGGCCATGTCCGTTCACCTCAAGGCGACGCGGTCGCGGTGGGCGTTGGCGTGACCGGCGAGCGGGGCTCGATGGTCACTTCCACGGTCACCGGCAGCACCGAGACGACGCGCACATCGTCCAGCAGCACCTCGACCTGGGGCTCCAGGGTGTAAGTGCCCACATCGCGGCCCTTCAGGTCCACCACCACCCGCACGCTGCCGCGCGGATCCAGGTTTTCCAACACGGGCACCGGGCCCGCCAGGAGCACATCCACCGTTTCGGGCGCGATGCTGGCCTGCAGGCCGGGCGCCAAACCGACCACTTCGACGGGCAAGTTGAGGGTCAGGCTGGTCTCGAGGGGTTCGATTTGGATCTCGACCCGCACCCGGTCGTCGCCCACCACCGAGACGCCCTCGGGCAGTCGCAGGGGGACCAGCCGTTCCAGGGGCTCGGTGGCCTGGTCGAGCAAAATGGGCTCGGTCTCGACGAAGGACAGATTCTGCACCAGGGTGGGATCTTGCGCGAAGACGGTCACCACGGGCGGATGCACGGCCACATTGGTGATGCGATATCCGGGCGCGGGCTGTCCTTCCAGCACCACCCGCACGACCACATCGCGAAAGCCGCCCAGACGCTCCACCGGCACGGTGACCAGCACGCTGGGAGGCGACAGTTGCACGCCGCTGACCACCAGGCCCTGCTCGTCCAGGGCTTGCAGGCGCACTTGCTGGCGCACGGTCTCGCGCACGCCCTGGATGTTGATGCGGGCCACGACGCGTTGCACTTGGTTGACCTTTTCCTCGGGGCCGGTGATGGTGACTTCGGGCGGCCAACTCTGCGGCCGTCGGGCTTCGTAGCCCACGGCCGGCTCGCCCACCACTTCCACATAGACCGGCAAGGTGCGTTGGATCAGGCGGCTGAGCACCACGGTGACCTCGCGCGGCCGGTAGTCCACCACTTGCACGGGCCGCGCGTGCACGGCCACCTGGACGGGCACCGTGTGCGAGCCCACATCCAGGCCGCTGAGGTCGATCCAGGCTTCCAGTTGTTCGGGCTGCAAGCGTTCCTCCCACACGCTGCGGGGAGCGCGCAAAGTGAGGATCACGCCCGAGGGCAAAGTGTTGACCACGATGAGATCCTCGGCCTGGCCCCGCACTTCCAGCGGGATCGGCTGCGGATAAGTGCGCGTTTCGTTGGGGTCGCTTTCCAACTCGGCCCAGATCCAAATCAGCACGGCCAGCGACAACGCGGTGATGAAGTTGGTCAGATGCTGCTTCCAAGAGCGCTCCGCGCGCGGGGTTTCCACCGTCTTCATGAGGATTCATCCCGAGAGGAAGTGGGCGTGGGGCGCCACCAGGCCCCCAACCGCCAGGCCCGAAACCAGGCGCGGATGGGGGACGAGGACAGCCCGGCCAGCAACAGTTTTTGCACTTGTTCGGGTTTGAGATCCCAAATCAGGTAGCCGTCTCGGGCCACGGAGATGGTGCCGGTCTCTTCGGACACGACCACGGCCAGGGCGTCGGTGATTTCGGTGATGCCGATGGCCGCGCGGTGACGCAGGCCCAGACGCCGCACGCCTTCGGCCAGGGGCAACTCGGTGGCCGACGAGAGGGGCAGCACGCAGGCCGCGGCTTGCAGCCGGCCGCGGCCGACGATGAGCGCGCCGTCGTGCAGCGGGGTGTTGGGGTAGAAGATTTGGATGATGAGTTCGGGCGAGGCCAGCGCGTCCAGCAACACGCCGGTCTGGATGTAGTCGCCCAGGCTGGTGGTGCGCTCGAACACGATCAACGCGCCGATGCGGGCCTCGGACATGCTGGAGATGGCCTCGACCGTCGCGTGCACCACCTGGCCGGCCAGCGCGCGATGGGTGGAGGGCTGCGCGCCCAGGCGCCCCACCCGCTCCAGGGCCTGGCGCAGTTCGGGCGCGAAGATCACCGGGATGGCCAGCAACAGCGCGGGCAGGATGGTGCTCCACAGCCACGAGAACGCGGGCAACTCCAGCAGGTTGGTCAGCAGGCCCAGGATCATGACCACCAGCAGCACCCCGCGCAGGATGGCCATGCCTCGGGTGCCTTGGAGCCAGCCCAGCACGATGTAGAAGATCAGCGCGACCAGCAGGATGTCCACCACGCTGACCCAGGAAAAGCGTTCGAAGATGAGCATCAAGTTGTCCAGGAAGGCCTGCACGGGCCGCCTCCTCGCGACCGTAGGGCTGTCACACGCGCACGGCCCCGTGGGTGCAATCCGCCGGGGCCGCACGGTGACCTGCGCAGGGTCGTCCGCCGACGCGGACGGGTGCGCTACAGCGGTTGCAGCACCCGGTCGGTGCGCAGTTGCTTGAACAGCAAGACCGTCTTGCCCGGGGGCCGGGATTCGCGCGCCGCCTCTTGCCACGCGGGAACGGTGAGGGTTTCGATGGCGCGCTCTTCAAAGCCCAGGCGCTGCCACTGGTCTCGTGTGCGGCTGTAGAACTTGGGATGCAGGAAGACCAGCGCGGCTTCGCATTGCAGTTCGCGCGAGCGCTCCAGCACCTCGTCCATCGCGGCCTGGATGGCCTGTTCCGCGCCGTGGGGCGTGTGGATGTAGAACTCGTTGACCCGCGTCACCAGGTTCTCGACCTGCCAGCCCACCAGACCGATGAGTTCGCCGTCGCGCCGAATCAGCAGGTAGGCGCGGTCGCCGAAGCGGGCGATGATGTCCGCGCGGCCGGGGCGTACTTTGCCCCGGGTGGCGCGAGCGATGAAGTCGGCAATCTCGGGCGCGTGTTTGGGCGTGGCGCGTTCGACCTCGACCTGCACCGTGGTCGGCGGCGCGGGCCGGGGCCGCGGGGTCGCGGCCGGAGCCGCGGCGCGGCCGCG
>JAADEN010000147.1 GCA_013153375.1 Chloroflexota bacterium
AGGCCGCCGTCGCCCACCGCGACGGCCCGGGCTACGGCCACCGCGACCGCCAGCCCCACGCCCGAGCCTTCGCCCAGCGCGACGCCCAAACCGCTGGAGACGCTGGTACAGGGCGCGCAGGTCACCCCCTTCACGGTGCCCTGGCCCACGGCCACGGCCACACCGGAGGCCGTCCCCACCCTGGATGTGCCGATTTACGCGCCGGTGCACATCTACACGCCGGGGCCGGGCTCGAAAGTGACCTCCCCCATTTATCTGCACTTTCAGGTGCAGATGGAGGGGGTGCGGGTGATGCACATCGAATTGCGGGGCGAGGACGGGCGCTTGCTGTTTCGCCAGGTGGAGCGTTTTCGCCCCGGCACCAAGGGCTGGCGCGGGTATCAAATGGAGATCCCCTTCGAGATTCGGGCCGAAAGCGAGTGGGGACGCTTGCAAATCTACCTGCGCGACGAGCGCGACCGGCCTCTGTTCCAGCAGGCCGTGCCGCTGGTGCTGCTGCGGCAGGGCCGCGAGGACATCATCCCCCAGGAGACCTGGGCCGCGGGCATCATCATCCGCGAGCCCTGGCCGGGCGCGCGGGTGCGCGACGGCGAACTCAGGGTGAGCGGCTTCGCCATCCCGACCACGGGCCTGGTCGAGGTGCTGGTGTACGGCGACGACGGGCGCATCTGGTTCAGGCGCACGGCCTCGGTCTCGGAGCCGAACGCGCAGGGCTACGGCACTTTCGAGGTGACCATCCCCTACGAGGTGCAACGCACGCGGGCGGTGTACATCGTGGTGCAATCGTACGGCGACGAGGTGCCGGGGGTGATGTACCTGAACCACACCTGGGCGTACCTGGCGCCCTGAAGAACGCGAACGGCCCCGGGTTTCCCCGGGGCCGTTGTCTGCACGCCACGACAGCCCGGCTTAGAACAAAGCCAGGGAGAGTTCCCGCCGGTACTGCTTGGTCAGCGGATGCTGCTGCCCCAAGATCTCGAAGATGCCCAGCAGGATCTTGCGCGGCATGTCGTCGCGATAGTGCTTGTCCCGACGGATGATCTCCAGCAGGCCGTCCATCGCGGCTTCCACATTGCCCCGCCGCAGAAGGTCCAACGCGCGGCGGTACATGGCCTCCAGCGGGTCGTCGCTCTCGGCCACGGGATGCTCCTCGGCCCACAGCAGGGCCTCGGCCAGAGGCACCAGGGCCTGGGCGGCCTGGTATTCCTTGCTGGCGGGGAAGTCCCGCAGCAAGGTCAGGGCCTCGCGCGGACGGCCCTGCATGAGCAGGGCTTTGGCCAGACCCAACCGCGCCGGAGCCAACTCTGGACGCTGTTGCAACACTTCCCGATACACGGCTTCTGCTCCTTGCCAGTCGTTCATACTCAGCAAACTGTCGCCCTTCTCCAGGGCCAGATCAATGGGCGAAGGCGCGAGTTTGCGCAAGAAGGCCCGAATGCGGGCCTCGGGCAACGCGCCCACGAACTCGCCCACCACCTGGCCGTTGACGAAGCCCTTGACCGTGGGGATGCCGCGCACGCCGTAACGCATGGCCAGGCTTGGGTTCTCGTCCACATTCACTTTGGCCAGGCGAAACGCGCCCTGCGCTTCCACGGCCAGTTTTTCCAAGATGGGGCCGATGATGCGGCAAGGGCCGCACCAGGGCGCCCAGAAGTCCACCACGACCGGGCGCTGCCGGGAGTACTGCAACACCTCGCGATCAAAATCCATCTCCGATACCGTCACGATATCCGCTTGCGCCATACCAACACCTCCACATCGCAACCCAAGCCCTTGCCTCCCGGCCCACCGCGGCCCGAGCCGCGCGCGACGCGGCCCGACCCCACGGTCCGGCGGGAGGAACTGCAGTTTTATTATAGCCGCGTTCACCGCGAAAGCGGGTCAGAGGGAGGAATTTCTTACAAAATTCTTATTCAAATTCAACGCGCTCAAGACGCGTCCGTGGACTCGGTCCACAGCAGCCACACCAACTCCAGCAGCGCCAGCGCCAGGCCCAGGGCCATGAGCACCCACGGCGAGGCCAGGCGATCCAGTTGCAGCCAGGCCCACAAGCCCAGGAAAGCGCCCACCAGCAGGCCCTCGCGCCAGAGGGTGGCGGCGCGCGGCAGACGGCCGCGGAAGCGGCGATGCACCAGCGCCAGGGGGAGCAAACTCAGGCCCGCGCCGGTCACGATCACGGCCCAGAAGAAGACCAGGCGGGCCAGCAGCCCAGGCTCGTGGTAGAGCACCACATAGGCCAGGGTGCTGAGGCCCAACGCGGTGAGCGCGGCCGCGACCAGGGTCAAATGCAACCAGGCGCGCTTCATGACGACGGCTCCGACGCGGTCGAGCGGGGCCGAGCCCGCACCAGAGGACGAATGCGCGGCCAGGCGTTGAGCGCGAAGGCCAGCCCGGCCAGGATCTCCAGGGCCCGGCCCGCGCGGAGCCCATCCCCCACCACGCCCCACGACGCCAGCACCACCAGGGCCACGCCCGCGTTGAGCAGGCCGTAGGCCAGCCATACGGGCCCGGTGGGGCCGCGGCTCACGCCGCCGGGCAGTTTGGGCAGCCACCAAAAGAGCACGCCCAGGATGGTCTGCGCGACCCAGCCCACCAACATGGCCTCCAGGTGCCAGCCCCGCAAGCGCCAGACCCACGCGCCCAGGCCCGGCCAGGCTTTGTAGGTCAACATCAGCGCGCCCCAGGTGCTGGCCAGCACGAAGTGCAGCCACGCGGTGCGCAAATACCAGCGGCTGACGCGCGGCACGGCTACGCCCTCCCTCGGCGATACCAGCCCCGGATGCGGGGCCAGATGTGCCAGGTGAACGCCAGACCGGCCAGCCATTGCAGCCACGCGCCGGCCACCAGCAGCCCCGCGGGCCAGGGGCCGGCCGCGCGGGCCTGCCACGGCTCGGCCACGGTGCGCAGCACCAGCCCCGCGTTGAGCAGGAACCACGCGACCCACACGGGCCGCTCGTCGCCCCGCTTGGTCGGGCCATAGCCCACGATGGGGAACATCCAGTACGCGGCGCCGAAGATCATCTGCGTCACCCAGCCCACCAGGAACAGGTGCCAGTAGGTGGGCCGCAGCGCGGCCCAGGGCAGCGGGCCCGGCACCCGCATCAGCGCCAGCGCGTCCACGGCCAGGGCCAACAGCAGGTAGATGAACGCGGTCTTGACATACAGGCGAGCCAAACGGGGCATGGGGACTTCATCCTTGCGGCCGGGAAGCGTCGCGATAGACGCGCGTCACCCGGGGCAGCAACAGGGTGGTAACCTCGTAGTTGATGGTCTCGGCCCAGGCCGCGATCTCCTCCGCGGGGATGTGCTCCCCGCCCTGGCGTCCCAGCAACACCACCTCGTCCTCCAGGGCCACGCCGGGGATGGCGGAGACATCCACCACGATCTGGTCCATGCTCACCCGGCCCACCACGGGCGCGCGGCGGCCCCGCACCAGCACCTGGGCCCGGTTGGACAACCGCCGCACATATCCGTCGCCGTAGCCCACGGGCACCAGGGCCACGGTGGTGGGCCGCTGGGTGACGAATGTGCGGCCATAGCCGATGCCGCTGCCCGGGGGCAGGGTGCGCACCCGGGCCACCCGGCTCTTCCAGGTCAGCACCGGACGCAAGGGCACGGGCGCGTCCCACTCCAACGAGGGGCGCAGGCCATAGGTGGCGATGCCCGGCCGCACCGCGTCCAGATGCGCTTCGGGCAGGGCGAAGGTGGCCGCGCTGTTGCACGCGTGTCGGATGGGCGGCATCAGCCCCGCGGCGTCCACCGCGGCCAGCACATCCTGGAACACCCGCCACTGGTGGCGCAAATAGGTGGTGTCGGCCTCGTCCGCGGTGGCGAAGTGGGTGTAGAGGCCCTCCACCTGCACACCGGGGATCTCCCCCACGGCTCGCAGGAAGTCCACCACCTCGGGCGGCAAGAGGCCGTAGCGGCCCATGCCCGTGTCCACATTGATGTGCACGGGATGCGGCCGCGCGGGCGACGCGTGCGCGGCCAGGGCGCGCACGAACTCCAGCGTGATGACCGTGGGGATGAGGTCGTGCCGGGCCACCTGCGCCGCGGCCGCCAGAGGCACATACCCCAGCAGCAGGATGGGCGCGGTGATGCCCGCGGCCCGCAAGGTCAGCCCCTCTTCCAGGCGGTGGACCACCAGCCGGGTCGCGCCGGCCTGCAGCGCGGCCTGAGCCAGGGGCACCAGGCCGTGGCCGTACGCGTTGGCCTTGACCACCGCGAAGACCTGCACCTGCGGGCCCACCCATTGCCGAATGGCGCGCAGGTTGGCCCGGTAGGCGTCCAAATCAACTTCGGCCCAGGTGATGGCGTGCGAGGGGGCGCTGCTCATGGGGACGCTCTCCGAGGGGGGCTGTGGGTCATATTGTACCGCGGCGCGTCACAGGTCGGCCACGAAAGGGTTGTAGCGCCGCTCGTGGCCCACGGTGGTCGCAGGCCCGTGGCCGGGCAGGACGCGGGTCTCGTCGGGCAGGGTGAGCACCTGGTCGCGGATGCTGCGCAGCAGGGTCTCGTAGTCGCCCTGGGGCAAATCGGTGCGGCCGATGCCCTCACGAAAGATCACATCCCCGGCCAGGAGCAGGTTTTCGGTCGGCGCGTAGAACATGACATGGCCGGGCGTGTGTCCGGGCGCGTGGCGCACTTCGAATTCGGTGTCGCCCACCCGCAGGCGCTGGCCGTGCTGCAGGAAGACCGAAGGCTCGGGGCCGGGGTCCAGGCGGAAGCCGAACAGGGGCGCGCCGCCCTCCAAGCGCCAGAGCCACAAATCGTCGGGATGCATGGCCACCAAGGGCCAGGCGGGCAGCGCGTCGGCCAGCGCGGCCAAACCGCCGATGTGGTCGAAATGCGCGTGGGTCAGCCACACATGGCGGATGGTCCAACCGCGCGCTTGGGCCGCGGCCGCGATGCGCTCGCCCTCCGCGCCCGGGTCCACCACCACCGCGGTGCCCGTGGCGCGGTCGGCCAGCAGATAGGCGTTGGTTTCCAGCGGTCCGACGACCAGGTGTACGAGATCCAACGGCATACGAGCCCTCCCAGGGGAATTATAAACCCGACCGTGGCCCCAGGGGCAAAGACCTTGTATAATCAGAGCAACGACCCTCATCCGCCCTCGTCAGGAGACGCCATGCGTACCGCCCAAGTGCAACGCCAGACGCGCGAAACCCAGGTCACGGTGCGGTTGAACCTGGACGGCACCGGCCGCCATCGCATCGCCACGGGCCTGGGCTTCTACGACCACATGCTGGCCCAACTCGCGGTGCACGGCCTGTTCGACCTGGAGATCGAAGCCCAGGGCGACCTGCACATCGACGCCCACCACACCTGGGAGGATGTGGCCCTGGCCCTGGGCCAGGCTTTCGACCGGGCCCTGGACCAGCGCCACGGCATCGTGCGCATGGGCCACGCGTACGCGCCCCTGGACGAGGCCCTGGCGCGCGCGGTGGTGGACTTCTCGGGCCGGCCCTACGGCCACTTCCACGCGTCCTGGCACACGCCCTACCTGGGCCGCGAGGCCATCCCGGTGACGCTGATGGGCCACTTCGTGCGGTCCTTCGCCGCGCAGGCCCGGGCCGCGGTGCATGTGGATGTGCTCCGCGGGGGCGACGACCATCATCAGGCCGAAGCCGCGTTCAAGGCCCTGGCCCGCGCGCTGGACATGGCTACCCGCCTCGACCCGCGCCGCAAAGGATACATCCCCTCGAGCAAGGGGACATTGTAACGCACGGCACAATTGCGGTATAATAAACGCACTATGCACGCCACTCGACGCGCGATTTTGGACTATTTGCGGCAGCATCCGGGGGCCACGGTCAACGACCTGGCCCGCGCGTTGAATATGACGCCCGCCAATGTGCGGCACCATCTGGCCATCCTCAAGGCCCAGGGCCTGGTGGAGGCCATGCAGCCGCACTTTCGCTATGGGCACGGGCGTCCGCCCAAGCATTATCGCCTGACCGATGCCGCGCAGCCCATGCACCTGGAGCCGCTGACCCGGGCCTTGCTGGACTACATCCACGAGGAGGGCCCGCAGGTCATCGATGAGATCGCGCGGCGCATGTGCGCCAAGTTTCCCACGCCGTTGCGGGGCAACATGCGCGAGCGGGTGCAGCAGGCGTTGGTCATCCTGCAAGGCTGGCACTACGCGCCCCGCTGGGAGGCGCACCACGAGGGGCCGCGCATCCTGTTCTCGCAGTGCCCCTTCGGCTCGCTGGCGCGCGACTATCCCGAACTGTGCCAGTTGGACGCCCGACTGCTCAGTTTGATGCTGGGCGCGGAGGTGGAACCCGACGGGCGGCCCATGCACGAACCGCCCTGCGTGTTCCGGGTGCAGTCCCAGGCCGCGTGACGCCCGCGGCCACGCTGGCCTTCTTCGGCCCGGAGCCTGAACCTGGCTGCCGGGCCTTTTGTGCGCCCCGAACCCGGGACGCACGACCACCCTTCACGCCGGAGGACGAACCATGCGCGCGGCGCAGACACCGCGTTGGTATCCCTTTCTGGTCGGTCTGTTCAGCGGCACGCTCATCGTGTCGAACATCATCGCGGTCAAGTTGGTGACCCTGTTCGGGCTGGTGCTGCCGGCCGCGGTGGTGGTCTTCCCGCTGGCGTACATCCTGGGCGATGTGATCACCGAGGTGTACGGCTACGCGTACGCGCGGCGGGCCATCTGGACGGGCTTCTTCGCCAACCTGGTGGCCGTGGCCGCCATCGTGCTGGCCGGCGCGCTGCCGCCCGCGCCCTTCTGGACCGCGGGGCTGGGCTCGGTGGACGCCGCGCAGCGGGCCTACGCCGCGCTGCTGGGCTTCAGCCCGCGGCTGTTGGCCGCCTCCTTCGCGGCTTATCTGGTGGGGGAGTTCCTGAACGCGTATGTACTGGCCCGGCTCAAGGTGCGCACCCAGGGCCGCTGGCTGGGGCTGCGTACCATCGCCTCGACCATCGTAGGCGAGGGAGCGGACAGTGCGGTGTTCATCACCCTGGCCTTCTGGGGCGTGCTGCCCGGGGAGGCGCTGGGCCAGGCCATCCTGGCGCAGTGGGGCTTCAAGGTGGCCTACGAGACCGTGGTCACGCCCCTGACCTACTGGGTGGCCAACGCGCTCAAGCGGGCCGAGGGCCTGGACGCGTTCGACCGGGAGACGGACTTCCATCCGCTGCGGTTCTGAGCCCCGCGGCACGGGCGCGGGCGCGCCGACGAACGCGCGGACCGCGGGCCCGCCCGGCCCGTAACGGAGTTTTTTCTCCCTTTAACATCGGAATGGGTATAATGGAATGTTCAGCCTGGCCGTTGAGGAGCGAGCCGTGGGACCGAATGTGATTCGCGTGCTGGGCGCGCGGGTGCACAATCTCAAAAATCTGAGCGTGGACATCCCCCGGGACCGGCTGGTGGTCATCACGGGGCTTTCGGGCTCGGGCAAGTCGTCGCTGGCTTTCGACACGATTTTCGCGGAGGGGCAGCGGCGCTATGTGGAGTCGCTGTCCGCGTATGCGCGGCAGTTTTTGGGGCTGATGCAAAAGCCCGATGTGGACGCCATCGAGGGGCTGTCGCCCGCGGTGGCCATCGACCAAAAGGGGGTGTCGCACAACCCGCGCTCCACTGTGGGCACGGTGACGGAAATTTACGATTATCTGCGGCTGCTGTTCGCGCGGGTGGGCACGCCCCACTGCCCGGTGTGCGGCCGTGAGGTGGTCAAGCAGTCGGCCCAGGAGATGGTGGACACCATCCTGGGCTGGCCCGCGGGCAGTCGGCTGTACATTCTGGCGCCGCTGGTGCGGGGGCGCAAGGGCACGCATCAGGCCGTGTTCGACGAGGTGCGCAAGGCCGGGCTCAGCCGCGTGCGGGTGGACGGCACTTTCTACGACCTGGACACGGACGAACCGCCCGCGCTGGACCGCTACAAGGTGCATCACATCGAGGCCGTGGTGGACCGACTGATTTTGCGGGCCTACGACGACCCGCAAGAGGCCGCGGACTTCCGCACCCGGCTCACCGATTCGGTGGAGACCGCGCTGCGTCTGGGCGACGGCTACCTCATCGTGCATCGCGAGGTGCGTTTGGGGGACGGCTCCGCGGCGGCCGAGGAGCGGGTCGAGGCGCGCGATTTCTTCTTCTCCGAGCATCTGGCCTGCCCCGAGCACGGGGTGAGCATCCCCGAGTTGGAGCCGCGGCTGTTCTCGTTCAACACGCCCCACGGCGCGTGCCCCCACTGCCAGGGCCTGGGCCACAAGTTGGAGATCGACCCCGACCTGCTGATTCGCGACCCCAACCTGTCGCTGGCCGAAGGCGCGCTGGCCGTGGGCGAGGGCATCGGCCGCTATCGGGGCGGCTACGGCTGGTGGGTGATCGAGACCGTGGCGCGGGCCTACGACATCCCGCTGCACACGCCGTTGAAAGACCTGCCCCGAGAGCAGGTGGACTTGCTGCTCTACGGCCCGCGCGGCCGCGCGCCCCGGCGGCGTCTCTCGGGACGCGCCGGCTGGGTGGTCAAGCAGTTCCGCGGGCTGGTGAACGACCTGATGCGCCGCTACCAGGAGACCGAGTCGGACAGCCTGCGGGAGCGGCTGCGGGCTTACATGGTGGCCAAGCCGTGCCCCGTGTGCGGCGGCGCGCGGCTGCGGCCCGAAGCCCGCGCGGTGACCGTCGCGGGGGTGAACATCGTGGAGGTCACCCGCTGGCCGGTGAAGAAGACCCTGGCGTGGGTGCGGGAATTAGCCGCCA
>JAADEN010000053.1 GCA_013153375.1 Chloroflexota bacterium
GGATGTCACGGTGGGGCATGGGTCGGCTCCTGAAATTCGACGAGAGCAGGGCTTCCAACAGTTAGGGCAGGTCGCCGTAATCGTACGGTGGCCGTTTGCGCACCGCGTCCCACGGCAACCAGCCCGCGCGCTCGCGATCGCCCCCGGCCGCGCGCAGTTGGGCCAGGGCCTGCCGCGCGATGTCCAGGCCCTCCAGGGTCTCCAGCCACTCGAGCAAGGCTTCCCAATCCTCGAGGCTGAGCACGACCCAGCGTTTGCCCTTGACCGTGATGTATTGCGCGGATTGGAGCGCGTCCAAACCCGTCATGATCGCCTCCCGATCCGTTCAGCCGTGCCCACCGGATGCGTCCACCGGCCCGACGAACGCGTCCAGCGACAGCGCGACGCGGGGGAACGCCTGTAAAATCTGCCGGTCCACGGTGACCAGCGGGACGCCCAGGCTCTGGGCCAGGGCCACGAATTCGCAATCGTAGGCCGAGCAGGGGCTCTGGCGCACCAGGTCCAGCACATCCCAGCCCCGCACCTCGTACTCCCGCCCGGCCATCAGACGCCGCGCCGCGTCCCAAATGCGCAGCGCATCGTCGAAGGACAGGCGCCCCTGGCGCAGGTACTGGGCCAGCACATTGCGGAACTCGCTGCGCCACAGCAAGGGCGCGACCCAAACGGGATCCTTGCGGAGCGCGCGTTCGGCCTGGGCCGAGCGCGGGCCGGTCAAGAACAGGTAGGCGAGGAGGTTGGTATCGACGACGATCATGCCCGCCCCGCGACTTTGGCGGCCTGCAGGTCCGCGTCGGTGATGGGGTAGGCGGCCGTCTTCTCGCGCAGCGCCCGCGCCTGGGCGATGACCTCCTCGGGATCCACGGGCCGCGGACGCAGGGCCTGCTCCAGCAGCACGATGATCTCGCTGTTCAGGCTGCGCCGATGTACGGCCGCGCGCTGCTTCAACTGCTGATACAGGTCGTCGGGGATGTTCTTCACCGTGAGCGTGGGCATAATTCCTCCGTAATGGTTCCATTTTGGTTCCATTGTAGCCCGACCCCCGAGACCTGTCAAGCGTCTGAACCTCGCAGGAGCAAACCTCTCCCATCCCCCGCGGCGGGCTCGCGAGCGGCCAAACCCGCTCGCTCAATCGGTACTCCGCACAACCGCCCCCTCAACTCAACCACCGCTTGCGGCGCTTGTAGTGTTTCACTTCCCGGTACGACTTGCGCTGGCCCACTTCGGTCAGGCCCAGGTAGAACTCGCGCACATCCGCGTTCTCCCGCAGCACTTGGGGCGTGCCGTCCAGCACGATGCGGCCGTTCTCCATGATGTACGCGTAGTCCGCGATTTGCAGGGCCAGGTTGGCGTTCTGCTCCACCAGCAAGATGGTGGTGCCCTGCTCCTGATTGATGCGCTGGATGATGTTGAAGATCTCCCGCACCAGCAGCGGGGCCAGGCCCAACGAAGGTTCGTCCAACAACATGAGTTTGGGGCGGGCCATGAGCGCGCGGCCGATGGCCAACATCTGCTGCTCGCCGCCCGAGAGATACCCGGCCCGGCTGTGTCGGCGTTCCTTCAAACGCGGAAAGTAGTGGTACACCTTCTCCAGGTCCTCTCGGAACTCGCGGCCCGGCCGGGTGTACGCGCCGGCCATCAGATTTTCCTCGGTGGTCAGGTGCTCGAACACCCGGCGGCCCTCCATGACCTGGAAGATGCCCAGGCGCACGATGTCCTCCGCGTCCATCTCGTGGATCTCCCGACCTTCGAACACGATGGAGCCGTCGGTGACCTCGCCGTCCTCGGGCTTGAGCAGCCCCGAGATGGCCTTGAGGGTCGTGGTCTTGCCCGCGCCATTGGCGCCCAGCAGGGCCACGATCTGGCCTTTGGGCACCTCCAGCGACAGGCCCTTGAGCACCAAGATGACCTTGTTGTAGATGACTTCGATATTGTTGACCTGGAGCATGAAACCTTCTCCGGGGGGATGGAAACTTGAGGCCGCGGCCGAGCGCGGTCCTGAGCAGCGCCCGAGGCCGGGGTGTTCCGGCCCCCGGCGTTGCCCAGGGCCCGGCAGGGGCCGGATGGCCGACCCCTGCCCTGGCCCGCAGAAATGTCCTCTGATTTACGGCGCGGTGATGTAATCGGTCACCTGGGTCCACTGGCCGCCGCTCACCTGGTAGATGCGGGAGCCCAGGTTGCCGCGATGGCTCTCGGGCGTGAAGGTGATGGGATAGGTCACGCCGCCGGTCTCGTAGTTGGTCAGAGTCTCCAGCGCGGCTTTGATGTTGGGGCCGGTGACCTCTTTGCCCGCCTCCACCACCTTGCGGATGCCCTCGGTCATCACATCCATGGTGTACCAGCCCTGGATGAAGTGGACATCCACCTTCTTGCCGTTGGCCTTGGCCCACTCCATGGGCGTCTTGTGGCCGTCCACGGGCACGCTGGGCGGGGTGAAGGGCTGCACGCCGTACACGCCCTCGGCCGCGTCACCGGCCAGTTCGATGAAGAATTCGTCCGAGCACCAGTTCAGGTTGATGATCTTGGCGTCCACGCCCTGGGCCCGCGCGTCCTTCACGAAGGTGGCCGCGGGGCTGGACACGGTGTGGATGATGATGTAGTTGGCGCCGAAGTCCTGAATGCGGGTGAGTTCGGCCACATAGTCCGTCGCGCCTTTGGGCATGGCCATGCTGGTGAACGCCACGCCGTTGGCCTCGGCAAAGGCCTTGGCGTCCTCCACGGGGGATTGACCGAAGGGGCTGTCGTGATGCACCAGCGCGATCTTGGGCTTGCCCGCATTGCCGGCCGCGGCCCAGTCGTCCATGGCCCACTTGATGGCGATGATGGCCTGGTCCGAGTAGGTGGTGCCGATGACGAAGTTGTACGGCGCTTCCTTGGGATCCACCAGGTTGGCCGAGTAGGACGCGCTCATGAAGGGGATCTGATCCGCGGCGATGCGGGAGCGCAGGGCTTCGGTGTCGCCCGTGCCCCAGCCCTGGAACGCGACCACGCCCTCGCCCACGAACTGGGAATAGAGTTGTTCGGCCTGGTCCACTTTGTACGCGTAGTCCGCGGAGATGAGTTCGATGGGCCGTCCGTTGATGCCGCCGTTGTCGTTCAGCCAGGCCACATAGCCCTTGATGCCCTCCGCGTAGGGCGCGCCCACATCCGAGGTCGGGCCCGTCAGGTCGAAGATGGCGCCCACCTTGATGGCCGCGGCCTCTTCGCCTCCGCCGCCGCCTCCGCCGCACGCGGCCAGCGCGCCCAGGGCCAGGATCAGCAGCAGCGCGAGCAAAACTTTGGAAAAGCGAGACATACAGCACCTCCCGAAAGGTTTGAGGATGACGGACACCGGCTAATAACTAAACGGCCACAGGGCAAAATAATTTTTGATGTCGTCCCAGATCTTCTTCAGGCCCTCGGGCTCCAAAATGAGGAAGAGGATGATGACCAGGCCGAAGGAGGCTTGCTGGAGGTAAGGGATGAATTCGTCCATGGCGGGGAACACGCCGCGCAGCGAGCGCCCCAGGTTGGTCAAGAACGCGGGCAACAAGGTCATGAAGGCCGCGCCGAACAGGGAGCCCGAGATGGAGCCCAGGCCGCCGATGATGATCATGGCCAGGTAGAGCACCGACACATCAATGGTGAACCGCTCCCAGGTGACGATGCCGCGGTAGTGGGCGATGAGCGCGCCCGTGACGCCTACGAAGAAGGACGAGACTGCGAAGGCCAGCAATTTGTACGCGAACACATTGACGCCCATGACCTCGGCCGCGATGTCCTGATCGCGGATGGCGATGAACGCGCGGCCGTAGCGGGTGCGGAACAGGTTGGCCGTGAGCAGCGCGGTCAGGCCCGCGAGGGCCCAGATGATCCAATAGAAGCGAAAATCGGTGTTCATCCGCAGCGAGCCGATCATCGGCGCGGGCACCACCAGCGCGTCCACGCCGCCGGTCACCGCGTCCCAGTGGGTGACCACCCAGATGATGATCTCCTGCGCGGCCAGGGTGGCGATGGCCAGATACAGCCCCTTGAGCCGCAGCGAAGGGATGCCGAACAGCGCGCCCACCGCGGCGGTGAACAGGGCCGCGATGGGAATGGTCAGCCACCAGGGCACGCCGAAGCGCGCGGTCAGGATGCCGGCCGTGTACGCGCCTACGGCCATGAACGCACCCTGGCCCAAACTGATTTGTCCCGTGTACCCCACCAGAATGTTGAGCCCAATAGCGCCGATGGTGGCGATGCCGATTTGGTTCATCAGAAAGAGGGGATACGGCTTCTTGCCCACCAGAAAGGGGAAGGCCAGGATGAAGGCGATGAACAGCCCCAGGCGCAGGCGCTCCAACCAGGTGCGCCGCAGGGCCATGTCAGAGCGATACGAAGTGTGAAAAGTGCCCGAAATCATGGACTCACCTCGATGCGTGGAGGGTGGCCGGAGTCACACCCGCTCGATGATTTCCTGGCCGAACAGGCCGTAAGGCCGCACCATGAGGATGACGACCAGCACGATGAACGAGATCACCTGGTTCAGCCCGCCGCCGATGTAGCCGCCCACATAGGCCTCCAGCAGGCCGATGATGATGCCGCCGATGATGGCCCCGGGGATGGAATCCAGGCCGCCCAGGATGACCACGGGGAACACCCGCAGGCCGAAGTGGCTCAGGTGCGGGCCCACGCCGATGATGTTGGCCACCAGCGCGCCGGCGATGGCCGCGGTCATGGCCGCGATGGACCAGGCCCAGGCGAACACTTTCTTCACGCTGATGCCCATGCTCATCGCGGCCTGCTGGTCGTCGGCCACCGCGCGCATGGCGATGCCCTCCCGGGAGCGCTGGAAGAAGAACGCGAACAGCAGCATCATCACCACCGCGATGGCGATGGCCCACAGCCGGTCCGCGCCGATGGTCGCGCCCAGGATGTTCACCGGCGTGCTGGGGATGAACGCGGGGAAGGCCTTGGGCTGGCTGCCCCAGATCATGCGCACCAGGGCCTGCAACAGGCTGCTCAGGCCGATGGTGGCCATGATGACCGAGATGATGGGTTCGCCGATGAGGGGCCGCAGCACCAGGCGCTCCACCAGCACGCCCAGCAGCACGGCCACCAGCAGGGTGACCACCACGCCCAGGCTCCACGGCAGGCCGATTTGCACGATGGCCGCGTACAGCATGTACGCGCCGATCATCAAGAATTCGCCCTGCGCGAAGTTGATCACATCGCTGGCCTTGTAGATGAGCACGAATCCCAGCGCGGCCAGGGCCAGGATGATGCCGTTGGTCAGGCCGGTGAGGGTGAGTTGGATGAAAGTGTCCATACCTGCGCCTCGGATGGTGGAATGCGGCCTCAGCAGCCGAAGCCGCGCCGCCTCAGGCCGCGGGGCCGGCCGTGGGCTCGGGTTCCTCTTCTAACTGCTCGATGCGCAACTGGGTGCGAATGGTCGCGGTGGAGCCGTCCTGGTAAGTGATGGTGGTCTCCACATCCACGGTATCGTGGTCGCCGTAGAGCGCGTCGATGAGGTCTTGGTAACGCTGGGCGATGAGCCGCCGCCGCACCTTGCGGGTGCGGGTCAGTTCCGCGTCGTCCGCGTCCAGTTCCTTGTGCAGCAGCAAGAAGCGCCGGATGCGGGCCGCAGGGGGCAGGTCGGCGTTGGCCTTGGCCACATACTCCCGAATGAGCGCATAAACCTCGGGCTTTTGGGCCAGGTCGGTGTAGGTGGTGTAGGGGATGAGGCGATTTTCGGCCCACTTGCCCACATTGGCGAAGTCAATGTTGATGAACGCGGTGACATACGGCCATTGCCCGCCGAAGACCACGGCTTCCTTGATGTAGGGGCTGAACTTGAGTTTGTTCTCGATGAACTGGGGGCTGAACTTGGTGCCGTCGGACAGAGTCATCACATCCTTGGCCCGGTCGATGACGATGAGGTGGCCGTCCTCGTCCAGGTAGCCCGCGTCGCCCGAGTGCAGCCAGCCCTCCTCGTCGATGGCCTTGCGGGTGGCCTCCTCGTCGCCGAAGTAGCCCACCATGACCGCGGGCGAGCGCATGAGAATCTCGCCCGTCTCCTCGTCAATGCGAATCTCCGTCTCGGGGATGGGCAGCCCCACGGTCTGGAACTTGATGTCGCCGTCGCGGTGCACCACCGCGATGCCGCTGACCTCGGTCTGGCCGTAGATCTGCTTCAAATTCACCCCCAGCGCGTGGAAGAAACGGAACACATCGGGCCCCAGGGCCGCGCCGCCGGTGTAGGCCCGCTTGAGGTGGCGCAGGCCCAGTTGGTCCTTGATGGGCTCGAAGATGATCCAGCGGGCCAGGAAGTACTTGAGGCGCAGGCCCAGCGAGGGCTCTTCTTTGCGGAAGCGGGTGTCGGCCATGGCGTAGCCGATGGGCATGGCCCAATTGTAGAACCAGCGCTTGAGAGGCGTGGTGTCTTCGATTTTGACCTGCACCTGGCTGACCATGTTCTCCCAAATGCGGGGCGGACTGAACATGACCTGCGGGCCGATCTCTCGGATGTCGTGCTGCACGGTCTCGGGCGCTTCGGGGAAGTTGATCTTGAACCCGATGTACAGCCCCGCGGCCACGCACATCATCTGTTCGCCGATCCAGGCCAGGGGCAAGAACGAGACATATTCGTCGTCGGGCTCCAGGGGATCCACGGCCATCAGGTTCTTGGCCATGCTGAGCAGGTTGCGATGGGTGAGCATGGCCAACTTGGGCCGCGCGGTGGTGCCCGAAGTGGTCGAGAGAAGGGCCAGGTCCGTGGCCTGCCCCTGATCCACCCGCTCCTCATAGAAGCCGGGATGCTCCTCCTCGAACTTGCGCCCCAGGGCCAGCACCTCGGGGAAGTACATCAGGTAGTCTTCGGTGTAGTTGCGCAGGCCCTTGGGGTCGTAGTAGATCACCTTGTGGACCTGATCTTGAATCTCAGGCCACATCTCGATGATCTTGTCCACCTGCTCCTGGTCCTCGGCCACGATGAACGAAGCCTGGGAGCGGGTGACGATGTCCTGCACCTCCGCGACCACCGAGTCCTGGTAGATGCCCACGGATTTGGAGCCCATGGATTGGGCCGCGAGTTCGGCGATGACCCACTCGGGCCGGTTGTCGCCGATGATGGCCACCGTGTCCGCGGGCTGGAGGCCCAACACATGCAGGCCCAGCGCGAAGTGCTTGACATAGTCGTACAGTTCCCGCCAGGTGATGGACGACCAGATGCCGTAGATGCGTTCCCGCATGGCCACCCGATCCGGCGCCAGGCGGGCGCGGAAGCGCAGATATTGGGGGAGCGTTTGGGGTTCCTGGGCCATACTTCCTCCCGGGGCTCCGGCTAATGTCCCAGATAGGCCTCGATGACGGCCGGGTTCTTGGACACCTCCGCGGGCGTGCCTTCCGCGATCTTGCGTCCGAAGTTGAGCACCACCACCCGGTCGCTGATGTCCATGACCACGCCCATGTCGTGCTCGATGAGCACGATGGTCACGCCGTGCTCTTCGTTCACATCCAGGATGAAGCGGGCCATGTCCTCTTTCTCTTCGGTGTTCATGCCGGCCATAGGCTCGTCCAGCAGGAGGATGGCCGGGCGCATGGCCAGGGCCCGCCCCAATTCCACCCGCTTCTGCAGGCCGTAGGCCAGCGCGCCCACTTTCTTGTAGCGGATGGCGGGAATCTCCAGCAGGTCGATGATGTCCTCGACGAAATCGCGGAACTCGATTTGCTCCCGCTGGGCCGGGCCCCAATAGACCAGGCTGGAAAACAAACCGGCGCGCATGTGCACATGCGCGCCCGACATGAGGTTGTCCAGCACGGTCATGTGCCGAAACAATTCGATGTTCTGGAACGAGCGGGCCACGCCGATGGCCGCGATCTGGTGGGGTCGCATCTTGGTCAGTTCGTACTCGCGGCCGTGGTTGTAGAACACGATGCGGCCCCGCTGCGGATGATACAGCCCGCTGATGCTGTTGAGCAAACTGGTTTTGCCCGCGCCGTTGGGCCCGATGATGGCCAGGATCTCGCTTTGGCGCACCTCCAGGCTCACGCCGGCCAGCGCGCCGACGCCGCCAAAGGCCAGCGAAATCCTCTCGACTTTCAACTGGGTCTGACCCGGCTGCAAAGTGCTCCCATTGAGCGGATGGCGGAAACCGCGGGGTTGTAGAGGCATATTCCACCTCGGCTGGCGCAGCAAAATGCAAATGGAAAAGAGGACGCCCCGCGGGGCATCCTCTTTAGCGGACAAGACCGTACAGCGCGGACGAAGGCCAGGAACAGGAATAGGCGCGGCGGCGAGACGGCTTCCGAAGCCGCACAGAGGGGACGCGTTGAGAGAGACAAGGGTAGCCGTCCATCGTGGCGCTATTCTACCCCAGGCCGTCCGATTTGTCAAAAAATCTCCTCACTTTGGGAGAGGCTAATGGGTTCTGCAACGGAAAAACTTCTCTTTACGCGCGGCCACGGCCCGCGCCCCAGGCAAGGGGCCCTGGTGCTATAATGCCCCTGACCCCAACGGGAGGATGGAACATGACCCGTGGGCCAGCGGGCCTGCACTTCGGCCATCTGAACATTGACCAGGTGCTGCATCTGGACGCCTGGCCCGCGCCCGGCCGCGAGGTCCTGGTGGCGCGCGAGGCGCGCGCGGTGGGCGGCAGCGCGGCCAACACGGCCATCGTGGTGGCCC
>JAADEN010000002.1 GCA_013153375.1 Chloroflexota bacterium
GGCCCATGCGCCGGCCTGCCGGGCCGCGTGCAGCGCCTCGCTCGCGCCGGGGATGAGGCGCAGGCGGTAGGGCTGATGCCAGCGGTCGTGCATGGCCGCGCCCAGCAGCGCCGCGTCGCCCGTGCGGAAGGCTTCGATCACCCGCACGGCCTGGCCCAGGTTGTAGGCCGCGTCCTTCAGGGGGATGTGTTCGGGCAGGGCCTGCCGCGCCTGGGCGGTGCTCAGGTTCACCGCGGGCAGGGCCACCCACACGGTGAGCCCGTCCTGCAGCCATTCCTCCGCCACGGGCAAGGACCGCACCCACACCTGGCCGTCGTCGTCCCAACCGCACGCGGTCAGGCCGCCGTACAGAGCCGGCGCGGCGTTGTCGGGATGCCCTTCCAGGCGGGCCACCAAACTCAGCAGTTGCCGCCGCGAGAGGGGCCAGCCCAGCAGCGCGTTGGCCGCCAGCGCACCGGCCAGGGCCGCGGCCGCGCTGGAGCCCAGCCCCGACCCCAAAGGGATGCAGTTGCAGGCCCGTAAGCGCAGCCGCGGCCGCGGCACATGCACCGCGTCGTAAACGGCCTGCGCGGCCTGCAGCGCGCGATGCCGGGCATCTCTGGGCAGTTGGGCGGCTCCTTCGCCGTAATTGAAGATTTGATCGCGACTCGCTCTGGGAATGAGGGAAACTTCCAGCCGGTTCCAAAGGTTCAATGCCAACCCCAGCACATCGAACCCGGGCCCCAAATTGGCCGTGGTCGCGGGCACCAAAACCTGGACGGTCGTAGAGCGCATGGCGTCTCCTCCCCGGGGGCGGCCGTGCGGACCGATGCGAGCGACGAATGCCCTATTCTACTCCACGGCCCCGGCCTGCCGCAAGACCGGGGCCACATGGCGCAACCAGGCGGGCAACTGGGCCAGCAGGGTGCGCATCACGGCCGCGGCGCGGGCCTGGAAGAGGGCCAGGTCGCCGTAGGCTTCGCCGCCCGCGGCGTCCACCAGGTCGCTCACGCCCCGCAGGATGAGCAGCCGGGCGCGCTGCCGGGCCGCGACCCACGCAATGGCGCCGGATTCCCAATCGCCCGCCAGGGCCTGGTACGCGTCCCGCAGGTGCGGCACTTCCTGGGGAATCAGGTCCCGGTCGGCCGAGACCAGCCGCGCGGGGCGCACGCGCGCCGGATAAGGCCGGGGCAGCCAGGACAGGTCCAGACGGGTGCGGTAGTGGGCCCGCGCGGCAGCCGGATCCCCCATTTGCTCGTGGATGTCGTACACCACGGTCTCGGTGACCAGCAGCACTTCGCCGACCTGCACCGCGCCCCGAAAGCCGCCGCAGGTGCCCAGGTTGATCAGCAGGTGCGGCTGCCAGCGGTCCAGCGCGTACTGGGTGCCGGCCGCGGCCGCGATCTTGCCCCAGCCCGTGTGGAAGAAGCGCACCGCGAGGTCGGGCGGCGCGGCGGGCAGCGCGGCGCGGAAGGACTCTCCCAGGGGCGTGGGCTCGCTCGCGGCCCGCGGGAACGAGGCCCGCACCGCGCGCCATTCGGCCTCCGCAGCCACCAACACCACCACCCGCACCGGAGGGGACGAAGGCGCGCGCATGCGTCAGCGGCTCAGCGAGTCCACGGGAATTTCCTGGTAGAGATCCAGCAGCACTTCGGGATGGCGCTGGGCGATGAGCAAGAGCAGCCGGGCCGCGCCCCGAGGCTGACGGCGGTTTTGCTCCCAGTTGCGCACGGTGGAGACGCTCACGCCCAGGAAGCGGGCGAAGGTCTCTTGGGTCATGCCCAGGCGTTGACGGATGGACTTGACATCCGCGGGCGGGATGGCAAAGGCCCGCGCGGGCGGACGTTCACCCCGCAAAATCGCGCCGCCCTGGCGCACACTCTCCAGCAGTTCCTGAAAGGTCTTGTCGTCCATGCGTCGCCTCCTGGCGGGAGGTTGGAGGATGGAAGGTGGTGGATGGCCCGACGCTCCGCCTCGCTTCCCGCTCCCCGCCCCCTGCTCTCCCTGCTTTCCGCTCACGCCACGCCGGCCATCCACAGGCCCAGTTGTTCGGGGTCGGCCTGCGCGGCCGGCACCTCGCCCATGATGCGGCCTTCGTAGATGACCGCGATGCGGTCGGCCAGGGCTAAGATTTCGTCCAGGTCCTCGGAGATGAGCAGGATGGCCGCGCCGGCCTCGCGCTGGGCCAGCAATTGCGCGTGCACATACTCCATCGCGCCGATGTCCAGCCCGCGGGTGGGTTGCGCGGCCAGGATGACCTTGGGCCCGCGGCTGAGTTCCCGGGCCAGGACCACCTTTTGGATGTTGCCGCCCGACAGGTTCTGCACGGGCGTCTCGCGCGACGGCGTCTTGATCTGATAGGCCCGGATGAGCCGGTCGCTGTGCGCCGCGATGGCCTTGGGCTGCAGCACGCCCCGCCGCGCGAAGGGCGGCCGGAAGTGGTCGCGCAGGATGAAGTTCTCCGCGACGGAGAATTGCTTGATGACGCCCTCCCGCATCCGCTCTTCGGGGATGTAGGCCAGCCCCAGGTCCGCGCGCGCGTCGGGGCTCAGAGCCGTGACCTCGCGGCCCAGCAGGTGTACCCGGCCCTGGGTCGCGGGCCGCAGCCCCGCGATGACCTCGGCCAGTTCCTTCTGGCCGTTGCCCGAGACCCCGGCCAGGCCCAAAATCTCGCCCGCGCGCACCTGCAAAGTGACCCCGCGCAGCGCGGGCGTCTCCCGGTCGCTGCGCGCGTGCACCTCCTCCACGGCCAGCAGCACCTCGCCAGGCGCGACCGCGGCTTTCTCGGGCCGAAAAGTCACTTCCCGCCCCACCATCCAGCGGGCCAACTCGGCCTTGCTGGTCTCCGCGGCGGGCACGGTGCCGATCTTGCGCCCGTCCCGCAGCACGGTGATGCGGTCGCTGATGGCCAGCACCTCGTGCAGTTTGTGGGAGATGAACACCACGCTGTGGCCCTGCGCGACCATCTGCCGGATGACGCGGAACAGGTCGCGCACCTCCTGGGGCGTGAGCACCGCGGTGGGCTCGTCCAAAATGAGCAGCGACGCGCCCCGGTAGAGCACTTTGAGGATTTCCACCCGCTGCTGCTGGCCCACGGAGAGTTGCCAGATGTACGCGTCCGGGTCCACCTGCAGGCCGTATTGCTCGCCCAGGGCCTGCAGTCGCGCGGCCACCTGGTCCAGATCGGTGAGCACGCCCCGGGACGAAGGCAGGCCCAGGGCCACATTCTCGGCCACGGTCAGGGTTTCCACCAGCATGAAGTGCTGATGCACCATGCCGATGCCGTGACGGATGGCGTCGGTGGGCGAGTGGAAGGTCACGGGCTGGCCGTTGACCCGAATTTCGCCCTCGTCGGGGCGATACAGGCCGTAGAGCACCTTCATCAGCGTGGACTTGCCCGCGCCGTTTTCCCCCAAGAGCGCGTGCACTTCGCCCGCGTACACATCGAAGTCCACGCGGTCGTTGGCCACCACGCCGGGGAAGCGTTTGACGATGCCGCGCATCTCGACCGAGTGCACGCGCGCGGTGCGGATTGGGGTGTGGGCCGGGGCTGAGGTGGGCATGGCGTGCTCCTGGTGGGGGATATGACTTTTGGGCCGGGCTGTTCTGGGCCCTTTTATACCAGAAAACGAGACCTTCTCGGCTGCGCGCGGCGCTTGAAGCGCGGGTTTCACCAATCTTGCACAGCACCTCCACGAAATTTTCAAATCCGCGGTTTTGAATGAAAGGGAAGCCCTGCCCGTCTCGGCGGGCGCCACCGGAGGTGCTGGGATGCGACGACGCTGCCCGGATCGCGCTTGGGATCCCAACCTGGTCGGGTACGAAATCCGCCGCTCGCCGCGGCGCGCGCTGGTGTGGATCTACCGCCGCTTGACCGCGGCCTGGCGCGGCCTGCCCGACTTCTACATCGCGGGCGCCAAGCGGAGCGGCACCACTTCGCTCTTTTGGTATCTGCTCGAACACCCGCGGGTGCTGGCGCCCTTTCGCAAAGAGGTCAAATACTACACCTACCAGGCTTACTTGAGCGTCGCGTGGTATCGGGCCAACTTTCCCTGGCAGAAGGATTTGCGGCAACGCTCGGCCCTGACCCTGGACGCGACGCCCAACTACCTCATGCACCCCGGGTTCCCGTCGCGGATGTTGCGGGTCACGCCGGAGGCCAAGATCATCGTGTTGCTGCGCGACCCGGTGCGGCGGGTGCTCTCGCACTATTACCACAACCGCCGTCGCGGTGTCGAGCCCTTGCCCCTGCGCGCGGCCCTGGAGCAGGAGCCCGAGCGCATTCGGGAGACCGCGGCCCGCATTGCCCACGATCCCTGCGTCAATCCGTTTCCTTACCTCCGTTACGGCTATCTCACCGAGAGCCGCTACATCGAGCACCTGGAACGCCTGTGGGCCGCGGTGCCGCGGGAGCGCATCCTGGTGCTGCGCAGCGAGGATTTGTTCGCACGGCCGCAGCCCGTGTTGGATCAGGTGGCGGATTTCTTGGGATTGGAACCCTGGCGGCCGAGGACCAAAGCGTACAACCAAGGCGCGTATCCCGCGGCCCCCGAGATTCGCGCCCTCGTCCCCTGGCTGCGGGACTACTTTCGGCCTTACAATCAGCGCCTGTACGCGGCTCTGGGGCGCGACATGGAGTGGGAGGGCGCGCCTCCCACTCCATGAGCGAGGGTTCCGCGAAGCCCGCGCTGCAGCGCGGGCCTCAGCCGCGTTCTATTCGCCGCCCACGGGCACCTGGATGCTGCCGTCGATGATGCCCTGGATGGTCTGTTCGGCCGCGGCCTTGACATCCTCGGGCAGGTCGAACTGCGGGTTGTACTGGATGGTCAGGCCGCCGTTGGCCAGGGTCAGGGAGTAGGCCTCGCCGCCCAGCACGCCCTTCTGGATGTTCTCGACCATGGGCTTGAGCGCGACGGTCCAGTCATAGACCTGATTGGCCACCACGATCTCGGGCGCCAGGGACGACTGATCGGCCTGGGTGCCGAACCAGAGCACGCCGTTGTCTTTGGCCACGCCGATCGCGCCCACCACCATCTGCGCGGTGCCGGTCAGCACATCCGCACCGGCCTCGATGTGGGTCTTGGCCGCCTCGGCCGCGAGCGCGACATCGGAGAAGGAGCCGATGTAGTTGATGTTGACCTGCGCGTCGGGGTTGGTGGCCAGCACGCCGGTCTTGAAGCCGTCGATGTACAGTTTGGCGTCGCCCGTCTCGATGGGGCCGACCACGCCGATGACGCCGCTCTTGCTCAGCAGCGCGGCCATGACGCCGTTGACATAGCCGCCTTGTTCCGCGCGGGCCTCATAGGCGAACACGTTGTGGATGCCCTGCTCTTTGAAGGTGTCCACCGTGGTGCCCCAGGCGAAACTGGTCTCGGGGAAGTCGGGCGCGATCTCTTGCAGCGAACTGCCGTATTGGGAGCCGTGGGCGATGACCAGGTCGTAGCCCTGGGACGCGTAGTCCCGGATGGCCGCGGCCGCGTCGTCCACCACATACATGTTCTCGGAGTACACGAACTCCATCTTTTCGGGCCCGCCCATCTCTTTTTGCAGTTTGACCAGCGCGTCGTACATGCTCTGGCTGAAGGCCATGTCGTTGATCGCGCTGGGCATGACCACCGCGATGCGGAAGGGCTTGGCCGCTTCTTCGGCCGGGGCTTGGGTCGCGGCTTCCTGGCCGCCGCCGCAGGCCACCAGGCCCGCCGCGAGGGCGAGTACGAGAAGGAGAAGAATCGAGCGACGCATGGGGACCTCCTTAGGGGATAGTTATCAGTCGGTAGTCGGCAGTCGTTAGCCGGGCGCAGCAGCGCTGCGCTCCGATCAGGTGTAGATGGAACGGCGTAGGCCGAACAGCATTTTGCGGATTTCCATGACCTCCTGTGCCAAAGGCGAGTAGTGCGCAGCGGACAAAAACCCTAATTGATGAGCCAATTCCAGAAGGGTGTCCACCTCGGCGGTGGAACCCAGGGCGATATCCAGATAATGACGGAACATTTTTGGGCCGCGCCCATGTCCTTCAGCGATGTTCGTGGGAATCGAAATCACGGCCCGGCGTAACTGATCCGTGAGATTAAACCGCGCGCCCGCGGGGAATTCATCGGCGAGGCGGTAAATCTTCAAAGCCAATTGCATGGCGCGCGTCCATACCTGCAAATCCCGATACGAACGCTTGCCCGTCATATCTCCTCCTCCTCACTTCACTGCCGACTACCGACTGACGACTGCCGACTACTCGCGCGTGAACGGCTTCGTCAGCGCCGCGGGGGGACGGGCGCGCTGGACCACGATGACCAGCACCACGATGGTCAGGACATAGGGCGCCATGACCGCGAAGTCCGCGGGGATGGGCAGGCCCAGCACTTGCACCCACAATTGCAGCGCGTTGACCAGGCTGAACAGCAGCGCGCCCATGAGTACGCCCACAGGCCGCCAACTGCCGAAGTACACCAGGGCCACCGCGATGAAGCCCAGGCCGCTGGTCATGTTCTGCTGGAAAATCTTCAGCAACCCGATGGACAACGACGCGCCGCCCAGCGCGGAGAGGATCCCCCCCAAGGTGACCGTGGCGTAGCGCACCTTGGCCACGCTCACGCCCAGGGAGTCGGCCGCGTGGGGGTTCTCGCCCGCGGCCTTGATCATCAGGCCCCAGGGCGTCTTGTTCAGCACGAACCACGCCAGCGGCACCAGCGCGTACGCGCCGTACACCATCCAGTTGTGCCGAAAGAGCAGTTCCCCCAACACGGGCAGGTCGCTGAGCAGGGGGAAATGCGCGTCGGGCACACCCTTGACCGAGTCCACCGTGCCCAGGAGTTTCTGGAACAGCAGGTCGCTCATGCCCAGGCCGAACAGGTAGAAGCCGATGCCGCTGATGCCCTGCTCCGCGTGCAGGTTCACCGTGACGAAGGCCATGGCCAGGCCCATGAGCAGGCCCACCAGCACCGCGGCCAGCAGGCCCAGCCACGGGTTGCCCGTGCGATAGGTCACATAGAAAGCCGCGAACGCGCCCAGCAGCATCTGGCCTTCCACGCCCAGGTTGAGCACGCCGCTGCGTTGGCCCAGGGTCTCGCCGATGGCCGCGTACAGATAGGGCGTGGCCAGGCGGATGCCCGAGGCCGCGATGCCCAGCAGAATGTCGCCGATGGAGTACATGGCTCAGCCTCTTGGGGGGGATGCTTCGCGGACGGCCTGGGCCGCGGCGCGTTCCGTGGCCCGCAGCAGACGACGCTTTTGCGCGCGGCGGCGGAAGTATTCGCTGCTGACCACGAAGACCACCACCAGGCCGTTGAGCGCGGTCACCAGCGCGGAGGGCACCTGCACCGCGCGCTGCATCGCGTTCGCGCCCACCAGCAGCGCGCCGAAGAGCACCGACGCAGGGATGGTGCCCAAGGGGTGCAACTGGCCCAGCAGCGCGGCCACGATGCCGTTGAACCCCGCGCCGCCCGTGAAGCCCGTCGCGGAGCCGTCGGTGATCATGCGGTAGTTCACGCCGTACACCTGGATCATCCCGGCCAGGCCCGCGAACGCGCCGCTGAGCACCAGGGCCAGCACCGTGTAGCGCTTGACCGGAATGCCCGCGTAGCGGGACGCGTGGGGGTTGTAGCCCACCGCGCGGATGCGGTAGCCCCAGCCCGTGCGCCACAGCAGGAAGTACACCAGCAGGGCCAGCACCACCGCGATGAGCGCGCCCAGGTGCAGGCGCGTGGGCACCCAGCGGGGCAGGCGGTAGGCCGCGCTCAGGGCCGCGGTCTGCGGGATTTGCGACGCGCGCTGGGCCTGCACGGGGTCGATCATGGGGCCGCGCAGCAGGTAGTTCATCAACTGCACCGCGATGGCGTTCATCATGATGGTGCTCAGGATTTCGTTCACATTGTAGTAGGCCTTGAGCACGCCGGGGATGCCGCCCCACACCGCGCCGCCGAACATGGCCACCAGCATGGCCAGGGGGATCATCACCCAGCCGGGCCAATCGGGGAAGGCCAGGCCCAGGGCCGTGGCCAGCAGCGCGCCCACGATCATCTGGCCCTCGCCGCCGATGTTAATGACTTGGCCTCGGAATGCGATGCAAATTCCGAGGCCGACCAGAAGCAAGGGCGTGGCTTTGACCAGGGTCTCCGCAAAGGCGTTGCGGCTGCCGAACGCGCCCTTGAGGAGCGCCGCGTAGGCATCCAGGGGCGAAACGCCCAGCAGGGCCAGGACCACCGCGCCCAGCACGAAGGCCAGGCTCGCGGCCGCCAGAGGATAGAACAAATCGGTGATGCGCTCGCGCCATTGCGTTTTCATGGAAGGCTCCAGGTGTTTGTCGCATTCATCATAACAAAAAATGCGGTTTGAGAAAAGGATTTCGCGAGGTTTTTTCGCGAAAGTCTTTTTGGGCGTAGGAAAGCAGGAAGGATGCCAGGGCGCGCTCTATCGGCCACCGGCTGTCTTGAAACCACGGATGAACACGGAGACCACGGACGGACACGGATGTTTGAGAGAAGTTAGAAGTTGGAGGTTGGAAGTTGGCCTGCCCTGACGGCTGACGACTGGCGACTACCGACTGACGACTGTACTGCCGACTATCGACTGTATGTTACAATCCCCGCCATGAAACGCTGGCATTTGGCCTTGGGCCTGCTCATCAGCGCGGTCTTCCTTTATTTGGCCCTGCGCG
>JAADEN010000167.1 GCA_013153375.1 Chloroflexota bacterium
TCGAATACCCGCCGCTGGTAGGGCAGGAGTTGATCCAGCAGCACCCGCCGCTCCTGGTCGCCCTCCGCGAGGATGAAGCGCTGGACGATGTCCAACTGGTCGGGCGCGAAGAACATGTGCTCGGTGCGGGCCAGGCCGATGCCCTTAGCGCCGTAGCGCCGGGCCCGGCGCGCGTCGTCCGCGCTGTCCGCGTTGGCCCACACCTCCAGGCCGCGGGTGGGCCAGCCCGGCGGGCCCTGGCGCATGCCGGGCCGGGCCGCGATCTCGTCGGCCCAGTCCAGCAGGGTCAGCAGGTCGGTCTGCTCCTCCAGGTCGGGCGCGACGGTGGGCAGTTGGCCCAGGAAGACCTCGCCCGTCGCGCCGTCCAGGGAAATCCAATCGCCCTCGCGCACGATGACCTCGTCGGCCACCATGCGGCGGCGCTTGAGGTCCATGCGCAGGCCGCCCGCGCCCACCACCGCGGGGATGCCGAACTGGCGGGCCACCACCGCGGCGTGGCTGGTCGCGCCGCCCTCGCTGGTCAAAATGCCCTGGGAGGCCACCATGCCGTGCACATCGTCGGGCTTGGTGAAGGGCCGCACCAGGATGACGGGCTCGCCTTCCTCCTTGGCCAGACGCACCGCGCTGTCCGCGTCGAAGACCACCCGGCCCACGGCCGCGCCCGGCGACGCGGGCACGCCCCGGGCGATGAGCCGCTCCTCGCGACGGGCCTCCGCCACGGCCTCGGGCGGGAACTGGGGATGCAGCAGCGCGTCCACCTGGTCGGGCGTGACCCGCAGCACGGCCTCCTCGCGGGTGATCAGGCCCTCGTTGGCCATGTCCACCGCGATCTTGACCGCGGCCCGCGCGGTGCGCTTGCCCGTGCGGGTCTGCAACATCCACAGTTTGCCCCGCTCGATGGTGAACTCGATGTCCTGCATGTCGCGGTAGTAACGCTCCAGCCGGTCCACGATTTGCAACAACTGGTCATAGACCTGGGGCAACTCCTCGGCCATCTGCTGGATGGGCGAAGGCGTGCGGATGCCGGCCACCACATCCTCGCCCTGGGCGTTGAGCAGGTATTCGCCCCAAATCTCCTTCTCGCCCGTGCTGGGGTTGCGGGTGAACGCGACGCCCGTGCCGCTATCCCAGCCCATGTTGCCGAAGACCATGGCCACGATGTTGACCGCGGTGCCCAGGTCGTCGGGGATGCCGGTCTCGCGGCGGTAGTCCCGGGCCCGCTTGCTGTTCCACGAGCGGAACACAGCCTCCACCGCGAGGCGCAACTGCTCGTAGGGGTCTTGGGGAAAGTCCTGGCCGGTGAAAGCCTGCACCACGGCCTTGTAGCGCCCGACCAGTTCCCGGAGCGCGGCCGCGTCCAGGTCGGTGTCTTCGGCCGCGCCCTTCTGGCGCTTGAGCACCGCGAGCACATTCTCGAACGCGTCCTCGGGGATGCCCAGCACGATGGAACCGTACATCTGGATGAGGCGGCGGTATGCGTCGTACACGAAGCGCTCGTCGCCCGTGAGCGCGATCATGCCCGGCAGCGTGGCGTCGGTGAGGCCCACATTGAGCACCGTGTCCATCATGCCGGGCATGGAGACCTTCGCGCCCGAGCGCACCGCGACCAGCAGGGGCCGCTCGGGGTCGCCGAAGACCTTGCCCGTCTGGGCCTCCACATCCTGCAAGGCCGCCAGCACCTGATCCCACAGGCCCGCGGGCAACTGCCCGTCGTGGGCCAGGTAGTAGCGGCAGGCCTCGGTGGTGATGGTGAAGCCCGGCGGCACGGGCAGGCCGGCGTGGGTCATCTCGGCCAGGCCCGCGCCCTTGCCGCCCAGCACGGCCCGCACCGCGTCGGGGTCGTCGCCGACGGCCTGTTGAAGCAACGGCAAATCCTGAAAACGATACACCCAGCGTTTGGCGGTCATGGGGAACCCTCCAGGAGAAAGATGCCGAACTCGCGGGGCCAGCCCCGCTTTCAGTCTAACCCCGGCCGGGGGGCGGGGGAAAGTGACTTTGGGCCGGGGTGGCTCGGACGGGCGCGCGGCGGCCCCGCCCGAGCCCCAAACGCAAAACGGCCCGCCGCGTCGAGCAGCGAGCCGTCGGGGGATGCACCTGTGGGCCTACGCCTCCGGGTGCGGTTATTGTTCCTCGCCCACCGGCGTCCCGGCGAGGATTTCCAGGCCTTTGGCCGGCGCGTCCGCGGGCCGGCCCAGGGGCATGTCCTTCTTGACCACCAGACGGTCGTACAGGATGGACTGCTCCCAGTTCCCGCCGCCCAGGATGTCGTTCCCCTGCGCGTCGGGCCCGCTGCGATACGAGCCGGCCAGGATGTCCTCGTAAGTCTCCAGGCTCATGCCCGCGTTGGCTTCGGTGCCCACGAAGTTGGCGTTGTGGCAGGCGGTGCAGGGCACCGAGTTCTCGTACCACACGCCCATCTCGGTGAACAGGGGCAGCACATCGGCCTCAAAAGTGGCCTGACAGGTCCGACCGTCCAAATCGGTGAAAGTGAAGGGCTCGTCTTTGGGCGTGCCCGCGGCCACCCACGCGGCGATGAGGTCCGCGGGGTAAACCCGGCACCCCACGGGGGCCGCGACCGTCGCCGCGCCCGGCTCGGGCGTGGGCTCCGGCGGCAGCGTGGCCGGGGGCAGGGGCGGAATGGGCGTGTGCTCGGCCTGGGCAAAGTTGGGCGCGCCCTGAATGCCACAGCCCACCGCGACCACGGCCACCAGCGCCATCATCAGCCAAACCAAGATTCGTGTGCGCATAAGGCGTCACCTCCTCGGGTACGATGCAGGGGCCGTCATTGCCCGGCCTGGGCTTGCAGGGACCGGATGTAGTTGATCACATCCCACCGATCCCGGATGGTCAAACTCTCCCGCATGGGCGGCATGTTGGGCGTGCCGTTGGAGATGAACACGAACATGCCTCTGTCGTCCAGCGCGGAAGTCACCAGGTTGGCGGGCTGCAGGCCGTAGTCGGCCATCACGCCGTCGCCCTGGCCCTGGGGCCCGTGGCACACCGCGCAGTGGATGTCGTACAGCACCTTGCCCCGCTGCAGCGAGACTTCGTCCGCGGGCACGGGGTTTTCGGGCACGCCCACATATTTGACATACGCGGCCATGTAGGGGACCGAATCCTCGGGCACCGGCAGCGGGTCTTCCATGGGCCGGTACGACGGCTGGTTCTCCATCATGGAAATCCAGTCCACCTTGATGATCTCGTAGGTGAACAGCAGTCCCACGACGAGGGGAGCGCCCAGCAAAGTCAAGATGACGAACAGGCGTAAACCTTTCATACGAACGACCCCTCCACTTCGGTGACCTCTTGCGCGCCCGCGGCCTGGAGGGCCTTGCGGGCCTCCGCGGCCAGGGTGCGCGAGGTTTGGAAGAAGACCGCGATGGCGCTGTCGCTGACCGCGGGGTGATAGACCCGTTTGCCCACCACCGGCGGCAGCAGGGATTCGACCAGCACGCCGATGAAAGTCGCCACCAGCAGGCCCAGCATGGTCAATTCGAACAGCAGCACCAGGCTGGGCGGCACCGAATACAAGGGGAAGCCGCCCACATACAACGGGTAGAGCGCGGCCGTGCCGTGGGTGAAGAACAACCCCGACAAGAAGCCCAGGAACGCGCCCACCAGGCCGTATTTGGGCACCGCGGTGAACACCCGCGGCCGGCCCAGGATGCTGCTGGCATAGGGCACGCCGCTCTGCACCTGGATGAACTCGTCGGTCACGCCCACCTGGCGCAGGGCGTCCAACGCGTCGGGAACGCGCTCCACATCGTCGAAGATGGCCACATACATCTGCGGTTCGTAGCGCCCTTGATACCCTTCCATGACGCCCTCCTTAGTCCAGGGACTCCAAATCGCTCACCGCGGGCAGGATGGCCCGGCCGATCCGCCGCCAGGTGTGCGAGTGCTGGCCCTCCTCCACTTCCCACACCGGAATCAGCGGCAAGAAGCGCGCCGCCAGGGTGTACAGGAAGAAGAAGAGCATGAAAGTGCCGAACACGATGGAGACCTCCACCAGCCGCGGCTCATACCAGCCCCAATCGAAGGGGAAGCGGTTGCGGCTCAGCGCGCCGGTGACGATGACATAACGCTCCGCGAACATGCCGATGTTGACCACGATGCCCAGCAGGAACATGAGCCACGGCGTGCGCCGGAACTTGCGGTTCCACAGCAGCAACCCCGGAATGAAGAAGTTGCAGGTCACCATGGTCCACCACACGGGCGCGATGTCGCCGAACATGTAGAACTTGAGGATCTCTTTGATGGTGTGCTCGCCGCCGTACCACTCCAGGATGAACTCGTTGAAGAAGAAGTAGGCCCAACTCAGGGAGATGATGAGCAGCAACTTGCCCAGCGCGTCGAAGTGCTCGGGCCGGATGAAGTAGCGCATGTTCTTGGTGGTGGCCCGCACGGTGAACAGCACCACACTCACCGCCGCGATGCCCGAGAGCAGCGCGCCGATGATGAAGTAGGGCCCGAAGATGGTGGAGTGCCAGCCCAACTTCATGGACACCGCGAAGTCCCACGACACGATGGTGTGCACCGAGAACATCACCGGCATGATGGCCCAGGCGAAAATCTGGATGCCCTTCTGCAGGTGCTTCCACTCCTGCTCGGTGCCCCGCCAGCCCAGGGCCAGCAGGCCGTACACCTTCTTGCGCCAGCCCGTGCTGCGGTCGCGGGCCATGGCCAGGTCGGGGATCAGCGGCATGTACAGGTACAGGGTGCTGCCGATCAAATAAGTGTTGATGGCGAAGAAGTCCCACAGCAAGGGGGAACGCCAGTTGGGCCACAGCCAGCGTTGGTTGGGATAGGGCATCATCCAATAGAAGCGCCAGGTGCGGCCCAGGTGGATGAGGGGGTACAGCCCCGCGGCGGCCAGGCCGAAGGTGGTCATCAACTCCGCGGCGCGGGTGAAAGGCCGCCGGAACTCGGCCTTGAACACCCGCAGGATGGCCGACACGAAGGTTCCCGCGTGGCTGATGCCGATCCAGAACACGAACGCGACGATGAACAGCCCCCAGAAGACGGGCCGCCGGATGCCCGCCAGGCCCAGGCCCTTGAGCATCATGTAGCCCCACGCGCCGAACAGGGTGACCGCGGTGAGCAGGCCCAGGACGATCACCGCGAACTTCCACTCGCGGCTGGTGTCCTCCACGGCCTCCATGACCATGTCGTTCATTTCGGCCCGGGGGCGATGATCCAGCAGGAGATGCTCGCGCTTCATCTCCTCGACGCGGCGGGCTTCTTCCTCGTTGCGGGGGTGGAACTCAGAACTCATGGCGCCCTCCTGCCAGGTAGATCACCTTGGGCTCGGTGCCCAGGGCCTCTTCCAACTTGAAGGCCCGCTCGCTGGCGGCCAGTTGGCGCACCCGGCTGTTGGGGTCGCGCCAGTTGCCGAAGACGATGGCCTCGGTGGGGCACGCCTGCGCGCACGCGGGCTGCACTTCGCCGTCGTACACCTCGCGGCCCTCGGCCTTGGCGTCTTCCTCGGCCCGCCGGATGCGCTGGATGCAGAATGTGCACTTTTCCATGATGCCCCGCCGCCGCACCGTCACATCGGGGTTCAGTTGGAAGTTCAGCGGCTCGGGCCATTCGTAGTCGAACCAGTTGAAGGTGCGGGCGATGTAGGGGCAGTTGTTGGCGCAGTAGCGGGTGCCGATGCAGCGGTTGTACACCTGGAGGTTGATCTCCTCGGCCTCGCTGTGCAGCGTGGCGTACACCGGGCACACGGGCTCGCAGGGCGCGTTGCTGCACTGCTGGCACATGGTCGGGATGTAGCGCACCCGCAAATCGTCGCCTTCGCCTTCCCAGTAGCGTTGCAGGCGCAACCAGTGCATGCCCCGGCCGTAGGCGTTTTCGTCTTCGCCCACGAAGGCCACATTGTTCTCCATCGCGCACGCGGTCACGCACGCGCCGCAGCCGTTGCAGCGGTCCAGGTCAATGACCATGACCCATTTGGTGTGTTCTTCGTGTCCGTTACCACCAGCCATAACGCGCCTCTCCTTACTGGGCTACCCCATCGCCGTACACGCCGACCAGATGCTCTTTGCGGGCCAGGGGCCGGCGGCGGCCCGTCTTGCGCAGGCTGACCCGCACGCGGCCCCAGGCCAAATCGCCCGCCGCGTTGGTGTGCGGGCCCAGCAACTTGGCCGGATTCACGCCGCGGCCCTCGGCCCAGCGGCCCAGCGCCTCGTGGCCCTGCCCGAAGGCCAGCGCCACCGTGTCGGGCCGGATGCCGGGGTACACATACACCGCGGCGTACACCCGGCCGTACGGCGAGCGGATTTCCACGATGTCGTCGTGTCGCAGGCCCAGTTCGCGGGCCGTCTCGGGATTGACTTCCACCCACGAGTTCCACATGACGGTGGTCATGGGCTCGGGGGTCTCTTGCAGCCAGGGCCGGTTGGCGCCCGCGCCGTCGCCCAAGATGGGGTGCGGGTACACCACCAGGTGGAATTCGCCGGCGTCAAATTGCGGGGCGGGCACCTCCAGGGGTTGCTGCAGAATGGCCGCCGCGTCGAAAGTCTGCACGGCCGCAGGTTCCTTCGTCCACCAACCCCCGTGCTGCAAGAAGCGACCCCAGAAGGCCTTGGGGGTCACGGCCGTGTAGATGCCGTCCGGGCTGTCCATCAGGTTGGCCAGGGCCTGCTGCAAGAAGTCCACCTCGTCTTGGTAGGGCACGGCCTCCGCGACCTCGCCGCCCACGGCCTGGGCCGCGGCCAGCAGCACATCCGCGGTGGCCTTGGTGTCGTAGAGGGGCACCACCACGGGCTGGGACGCGGTCACGACCATGCGGTCCGTGCCCACCCGGGCCTTTTGGTAGCCCCACGACTCCAGGGGCGTGTGGTCGGGGAAGATGTAGTCGGCCTGGGCCGCGGTTTCGTCGTAGAAGGGCGAGAAGGAGATGACCGTGTCCACCTTCTCCAGGGCCTCGGCGAAGCCCAGGCCCGCGGGCAACTCGAAGACGGGGTTGGTGCCGTGGACCAGCAGGGCCTTGACCTGACCGGCCTTCATGCGGCGCACCAGGTCGGCCATGTCTTGCAGGCTGGCCGCGTTGCGATCTTCGTAGATGGGCGCGGCGGGCAGCACCTGCACGCCTCCGGGCAGGCCGAAGTTGCCGGCCCAGGCGTTGAGGGCCAGGATGGCCTGCGCGGTCTCCAGGCCGTTGGTGTGGGCCAGCGCCGCGCCGCCGGGGATGGCCAGAGGCCGCGGCGAAGTGGCGAAGTAATGGGCAATCTTCTCCAGCAGGGCCATGTCGAGGCCGGCCTCTGCCGCGATGGTTTCCGCGTCCACATCGAACGCGGGGGGCACGACGCCGTCGCGCATCTCCGCGGCCAGGCGGCCGATGGCCAGGGCCACCCGCCCCTCGGTGCCGGGCTTGACCGCGGCCCACTTGTCCGCGCTGGCCGCGGTCATGGACATGCGGGGCTCCAACTGCACGAACAGGCCCCGCAAGTCGGGCCGCCCGCGGCGTAAGTGGCCGTAGGCCCGGCTGAAGGCCACGGGCGACAGCCAGGTCTCCATGAAGTTCGCGCCGAAGGAGAGCACGAAGGTGGCGTTGGCGATGTCGAAGTGCGGCAGCGCGTCCTGGCCGATCACGGCCTGCATGGCCTGGCGCAGGGTCTGCCGGGCCTCGAACAGGGCCAGCCCGCCGAAGCGGATGGGCTCGGGCGCGCCCAGGGCCGTCGCGATCTCGCTCACCAGGTCGGCCAGGTGATCGGGCACCAGACCCAGGAGGAATTGCACGCCGGGGCCGGCCTGCAGGGCCTGGGCCACCACCTGCACGGCCTCGTCCCACGAGAGGCTGCGCCCCGCGCGGCTGCCGCGCTTCTGCGCGGCCCACGGGCCCGCGAGCCGGTCGGGGTCGTAAAGCCCCTGCAGGCTGGCCTGGGCCCGGGCGCAGGTGCGGCCGCGGTTCACCGGGTGCTGCGGATTGCCCTCGACCTTGATGGCCCGGCCCTCGACGGTGCGCACCAGAAGGCCGCAGCCCGCGGGGCACTCACGGCACAGGGTGGCGAAATACACGCTCTCGCCCGGCAACTGATATTCGGGCATGTCGGTGTAGGGCTTGCGGCGTACATAGCGGGACATGGGCCCGCAGCCCGAGAGCACCGCCGCGACCGCGCCGCCCACACCGGCCAGTTTGAGCACATCACGGCGTGTGAGTTTCTTTTCCTGGCTCATCCGTGCTTGTCTCCTCGCCTGGGGATGCAACAAAAAACCGCGTCGTTGGGGCCAGGCCCCAGGCGCGGTCACTTATGACAGGTTGCGCAGTCGGACAATTTCACAAAGTGCTCGGCGTCGTTGGCCATGTTCTTGTGGCAACTCAGACACCAGCCCATGTTTTGATCTTTGATGGGTTCGGCCACGGTCATCTGCCCCACCTCGCCGTGGCAGGTCTCGCAGGCGATGCCCGCGTTCACATGGGGCCGGTGGCTGAAATAGACGAAATCGGGCTGCATGGCCACGGGCACCCAGGGGATGGGCTCGTTCTGCATCACATAAGGGCGCAGCATCCCGCGGCCCGCGGGCGGCCCGCCCTGGCCCGCCGCGTGTCCGGGTCCGGCCTGCCCACGCCCCTGGCGCGGCCCACCAGGCCCTTGCTCTTGTGCGGGGCC
Source organism: Chloroflexota bacterium (assembly GCA_013153375.1). Taxonomy (GTDB): domain Bacteria; phylum Chloroflexota; class Anaerolineae; order Anaerolineales; family DRMV01; genus JAADEN01. The sequence goes on from JAADEN010000167.1 coordinate 8,616, forward strand.
ACCGGG
>JAADEN010000055.1 GCA_013153375.1 Chloroflexota bacterium
GGCAGTGCTCGGATCGAGGGGTTAGGCCGGTGGCGTGGAATCGGGTGCGTTGGCTGGCGGCGAGGATTCCGCCTCCTCGGGCGTGAGGTCGTCTTTTGCGACAAAGCAGAATACAGCGAAACGCCTTGCATTTTCCGAACGCTCTCGTTTCCCCGTTGACTTGGCCGGGCAATGACCCTACAATGAAAGCGAACATCCGAGCGCGCGGCCCGACCGGCGACCGGGGCGCGCGTTCGGCCAGGCCCCTGTCACACCAAGGAGGTGCAAGATGGGCACGATGCAGTGGTTCCGCCGGGGCCTGGGGACGGGGCTTTGGGGTGCCGTGGCGCTGTTGCTGTTGGCCTGCAACGGCGTCACCATCACTCTGGGGAACACGAGTACGGCCCCCACGACTACGCCCGATGTCGTGGCCAGCGCGGTCGCGGTGCTCGCGCAGACTCAGCAAGCGCAAACGGCCACCGCGACCCACCCGACCGCGACCTTACCACCCACGGCCGTACCGCAACCAACGGCCACCGCCACATCCCTGCCCACCGCTACACCGCGACCTCAGGCGACGGCCACGCCCAGGCCGCCCTCGCCCACGGCCGCGCCCGCGGCGAGTTTTACCGCTCGGGTGGACACCCGCTGCCGCCAGGGCCCCGGCGTGTACTATCCCGAAGTCGGCGCCGTGTTGGCCGGAGAAACCGTGCCCATCCTGGCCCGCTCCGAGGCCGTGGAGGGCTACTGGTTGGTGCAACTCCCCGATGGTCGCACCTGTTGGGCCTGGGATCGCTACGCCACCCTCCAGGGCGATACGGCGAGTCTGCCCGCGGCCACGCCTCCGCCGGCGCCCGAGGCGGCCTTTTCCCTGTTCTATGTGGGGCCTTCGGAGTGCGGCGCCAATCGCGGCCTGACCTTCGAAGTGGTCAATCGCGGCCCGGTGCCCATCGAGTCCCTGTACCTCGAAGTTCAGGGCTCCACCTACCGTCTGACCGCGGGTTTGCAATTCCAATGGTGGCTGGATTGCGACCGCAAGGGTTCGGCCAAGACCATTTACGCGGGCCGGAGCGCGTGGGTCACCATCCCCACGGGGACGGAAGACCTGCGCGGGCAGAACATCACCGTGTACGCCAAAGCCTGCACGGGCGATAATATAAGCGGCACCTGCTTCGAGCGCCGGGTGCCGCTTCGTCCGTAAGGTTTGGGGGATTCTCTCCGAGCGGGCCGGGCGGCCGCCGGAGCCTCAATACGCCGCGGGAGCCGAAGCGTCCGCGCGTTCCCCGCGGCGTTCCATGGCCGCGCGGGCGATGTCCACCACATAGTCCACGATGCGCCCCGCGATGTCCACGCCCGTGGTGGGCTGCGCGGTGTGGAACTCCATGGTGTGGTTGATCTCGTTGACCAGGTAGCCCCGCTCGGGGTGCTCCAGGATGTCCACGGCCAGCACCCCGCGGCCCACCGCGCGCACCGCGCGCTGCACGATGTCCACCAGGTCGTCGGTCAGGGGGCACACTTCGCCCCGCCCGCCGCGGGCGGTGTTGGTGATCCAGTGGGGCGAGCGGCGGTAGATGGCCGCAATGGGTTCGTCCCCAATCACCAGCACCCGGATGTCCCGGTCGGGCTTGGGGATGTACTCCTGGATGTAGAAGACCGAGTGCTGCACCGAGCCCAGGGTGGCCCGGTGCTCCAGGATGGCCTCGGCCGCGTCCCGGTCGTTGATTTTGGCCAGCAGGCGGCCCCAGGAGCCCACCACGGGCTTGAGCACCACGGGGTAGCCCATCTCCTCCATGGCCTGCAGCGCGGCCTGGGGCGTGAAGGCCACCCGCGTGCGGGGCTGGGGCACGCCGGCCATGGCCAGCGCGGTGCTGGTGGCCAGTTTGTCGCCGCAAATCTCGGCCACGCGCGCGGTGTTCACCGTGGGGATGCCCCAGCCGTTGAGCACCCGCAGCGTGTACAGCCCCCGGGTGTAACTGATGTTGCGGGCCAGGACCGCGTCGAAGCGCTGCCACGGTTGGGGGTCGTCCAGGTCGAAGAAGATTTGGCCGTCGTGCAGGCGCTCGTAGTCCACGCCGCGTTGCTCCAGCGCGGCGAAGATCCACTTCTCTTCCACGCGCACCCGGGAATAGAGCACGCCGATGCGGGGCCGACGGTTCATGATGGGCCTCCTGATGGTGATGCGGGATGAGCGGGGCGGGCGGGGGCGCCGCGGCGCCCCCGCCCTAACGACTGCCGACTGCCGGCTGCCGACTGCCGACTATTCCCCCCAGTCTTCCTCTTCCATGGGCGCGAGTTCCACCTGGGGCGGGTCCAGGGAGACCACTTCCAGATCCACGCCGCAGTCGGGACAAACGACGATTTCATGGACCTCGGTGCCGGGTTCCAACTCGAACTCGGCGCCACATTCGGGGCAGGTTACGGTCAGCATCGGGTTCCTCCTTGCTTGGGATGGGATTGAACGAGGTCAAAGCGGGTTGTCCAGGGCCGCGCGGGCCTGTTCCAACTGGGCGCGCACCCGGTTGGGCGCGGTGCCGCCGGGCACATCGCGGCGGGCCACCGCGGCCCAGGGGTCCAGGGCCTGGTGCACATCCGCGTCGAAGGCCGGATGCACGGCCCGAAAATCGTCCACCGACCACTGGGTGAGGGGCACGCCCTGGGCCGCGGCCCGCTGCACCACCTGGCCCACGATGTGATGGGCTTCCCGGAAGGGGATGCCCTTGGCCACCAGGTAGTCGGCCAGGTCGGTGGCCAGGATGTCGGGGGCCAGGGCCGCGGCCGCGCGCTCGGGGTGCACGGTCAGGGTGCGCAGGCTGTCGGCCAGTACGGGCAGCAGGGCCCGCAGGTCGTCGTAGGCCCGAAACACGGGGGCCTTGTCCTCCTGCAGGTCTTTGTCGTAGGCCGAGGGCAGGGCCTTGAGGGTGCTCAGCAGGCCCGTGAGCGCGCCGATCAGGGTGCCGCTCTTGCCGCGGGTCAACTCGAAGCCGTCGGGGTTCTTCTTCTGGGGCAGCAGGCTCGAACCGCTGCTGAACGCGTCGTCCAGGGTCAGAAAGCCGAACTCCCGGCTGGTGAACAGGATGACGCCTTCGGCCAGGCGGCTGAGGTGCACGCCCAGCAGCGCGGCCCAGAACAGGAACTCGGCCGCGAAGTCCCGGTCCGAGACCGCGTCCCAACTGTTGGGGGTGATGGCTTCGAAGCCCAGGTCGCGGGCCAGGGCCTCCCGGTCCACGGGCACGGTGGTGCCGGCCAGCGCGCCCGAGCCCAGGGGCAGCACATTGAGGCGCTGGCGAATTTGGGCCAGGCGCTGGCGATCCCGGTGCAGGGGCCAGAAGTGGGCCAGCCACCAGTGGCTGAGCAGCATGGGCTGGGCCTGCTGCAAGTGCGTATAGCCGGGGACGAGGACTTCCAGGTCGGCCTCGGCCCGCTGCACCAGCGCGGCCTGCAGGTCGCGCACCTGCGCGTCCAGGTCGTCCACCGCATCGCGCAGCCACAGGCGAAACGCGGTGACCACCTGGTCGTTGCGGCTGCGGCCGGTGTGCACTTTGAGCGCGGGCTCGCCGACCAGTTCCTTGAGGCGGCGCTCGATGGCCGTGTGGATGTCCTCGTCGGTGGCTGCGAACGCGAAGGTGCCCTGGCGGAACTCGGCCGCGATGCGCTCCAGGCCCGCCAGCAGCGCGTCGCGCTCGTCCGGGGTGAGCACGCCCGCGGCCGCGATGGCCCGCACCCAGGCCGCGGTGCCCCGTACATCGTGCAGGGCCAGGCGCTGGTCCACGGGCAGGGAGGCGTTGAGGGCCCAAAACCGGGGGTCGGGCCCGCTCTGGAAGCGTCCCCCCCACAGGATGTGGCTCGAAGGCGCGTCGGTGCTCATGGTCTCAATCCCGCTTGAAGCGCGAATAGTCGGGCTTGGGCAGATCCAGCCCGGCCACGGGCAGGTTGTTCAGCGCCCGCACCTTGAGCGGCAGCCCGAACAGGCGGATGAAGCCGGCCGCGTCGGCCTGGTCGTACACATCGTCGTAGCCGAAAGTGGCGAAGTCCTCCCGATAGAGGCTGAAGGGGCTCTTGCGGCCCGCGGGGATGATGTTGCCCTTGTACAACTTCAGGCGCACCACGCCGGTGACCGGGCCCTGGGTGTTGTCGATGAACGCGTCCAGGGCCTCCCGCAGGGGGCTGAACCACAGGCCCTGATAGACCAGTTCCGCGTATTTGAGCGCGACCAGGTCCTTGAACTGCATGGTGGCGTGGTCCAGCACCAAGGACTCCAACTCCTTGTGGGCCGCGGCCAGGATGGTGCCGCCGGGGGTCTCGTACAAGCCGCGGGACTTCATGCCCACCAGGCGGTTTTCCACCATGTCCACCCGGCCGATGCCGTGCGCGCTGCCCAGCGCGTTGAGGTACTGGATGAGTTGGGCCGGGCTCAGGCGGCGGCCGTTCACGGCCACGGGCGTGCCGCTCTCGAACTCGATTTCCACATACTCGGGCTCGTCGGGAGCGTTCAGGGGCGACACGGTGCGCAGCCAGACCGACTCGTCGGGCTCGTGCCAGGGGTCCTCCAGGGGCCCGCCCTCGTGGGACAGGTGCCACAGGTTGCTGTCGCGGCTGTAGATGGTCTTCTCGGTCGCGGTCACGGGCACGCCCTTGGCCCGCGCGTACTCCAGCGCGTCCAGACGGGAGCGGATGTGCCACTCCCGCCAGGGCGCGATGACCTTGAGCCGGGGGTCCAGGGCCATGTAGGTGAGTTCGAAGCGCACCTGGTCGTTGCCCTTGCCCGTCGCGCCGTGGGCCACCGCGTCCGCGCCCACCTCATGCGCGATTTCCACCTGGTGCTTGGCGATGAGGGGCCGGGCGATGGAGGTGCCCAGCAGGTACTTGCGCTCGTACACCGCGCCGCTGCGCAGCAGGCGGAAGAGGTAGTCGGCGGCGAACTCCTCCCGCAGGTCTTTGAGGATGAACTGGCTGGCCCCGCTGGCCAGGGCTTTCTCTTCCAGGCCGTCCAGTTCTTCGCCTTGGCCCAGATCCGCGGTGAAGGCCACCACTTCGCAGCCGTAGTTCTCTTTGAGCCACGGCACGATGATGGAGGTGTCCAGACCGCCGGAGTAGGCCAGCACGACTTTCTTGACGGTAGGTTTTTCGGGGGACATGGGGCACTCCTTAGATGGGGATGCAGAGCGGGTGGACAAAGAAAAAGGCCCTTCCGGGGAAGGGCCTGGCGTTTTTGGGTCGTAGGTGCCGTCTCGACGCGCGCCTCATCGCCCGCCCAACCCCGGTTGGGGGCGCGTAGGACGACGAGGACGACGGGGCGTGACGACCAGTGTGTTCATCATGGCCGTTGTTATACCCGCCTTGCGGGGATATGTCAAGGGCCGGAGCGAGGCGCTTCGTCGCGGCTGGGGTGCGGGCGCACGGCTTTGCGCCAGACCCAGCGCCCCAGACGCCAAACCAGGAACACCACCACGCCCAGCACCAGGAGCACGGGCAGCCAGAAGACGACGATCCAAATCAGGCCCGTGACCAGCACCTGCCCGGCGCGCAGCAGGGCCCGGATCGCGTCGCGCACCACGCCCTGGGGTTCCCAGCCGCCGATGCTCACGGGCTCGTCGGCCTCCACGGGGATGAATTCCACCCGCACCGAGGAATAGGCCACCGACTCCTTCAGATAGCGCAGCCGGCCTTGCAGCACTTCGATTTGCTCGCGCACGCGGGTCAGTTCGCGGTAGATGTTGAGCACCTCGTTGGTGTTGGCGGCCTCGTCCAGCAGGCGGCGCAGTTCCTCCTCCGCGGCCTGCAGGTTGCGCAGGCGGGCCTCCAGGTCCACATACTCGTCGGTGACATCCTGGCCCGCGATGTCCTCCCGGTCCACCCGCACGGCCAGGGACTTGACCGTTTCGACGGCCTCGAGGAAGCGGTCCGCGGGGATGCGGAACTGCAACTCGCCGTAGAGCACGCGCTTGCCCGAAGGCAGGACGCGCTCGCTGAAGGAACTGGAGACCACATAGCCGCCGTGGGCTTCCACCCAGGCGACGACCTGCTCCTGGGCCGCGCGGGGGTCCTCCACCACCACGGCCAGGTCCGCGGTCTTGATGACCATGCGGTCGCGCGGCGCTTCGTTGTAAAGGGCCTCGTCCGCCACCATCTCGTCCATGGGGAGGTCGCGCGAGGCTCCGACGGCCATCTCGGGCATGATGGCCGCGGGCTCCTCCATGAAAGGCGCGGCCTTGGCCATTTCGAAGTCGCCTTCCACGGCCCCCGCCGCGGGCATGGCGCTGCGGCCGCTCAGGCCCAAAAGCAGCGTCGTGCCGCTACACAGCAGGACGAGCAACACCAGGCCGCCGCCCAGCCACCAAATCCACTTGCGCTTACGCATGGGTACACCTCCGGGGTGGAACATCGCGAATCGTCTTTCGTCTTTCTTCAACGCCGCGGCGGGCCGCGGAGTTCCCCGGAGGCGCGCCAGAGGGCTTGTCTATCGGCCTTCGCGCAGACGCCGCGCGAAGCGGGCCGGCAGCGCGGGCACCCGCTCGAAGCGCCGGATGGCTTCTTCGATGTCGTAGGGCACCCGATGCCAGGTCCAGGTGCCCACATCGGGGTCGTAGATGGCGTACGCGGCCCGAGGGTCGCCGTCGCGGGGCTGGCCCACCGAGCCGGGGTTGAGGATGACCCCGCGGCGCGGCAGGGCAAAGGGCTGGCCGTACGCGTCGTCGCCCGGCCGCACCAGATCCACATCCCCGCGGTCGTCCTGCACCCAGGCCAGGGGGATGTGGGAGTGCCCCACGAAGGCGTAGGGGCGGGTCAAGACGCGGAAATTGGCCCGCGCGGCCTCATCGGAGATCAGATACTCCTCCAGAGGCTCGCGTGGACTGCCGTGGGCCAGCACGACCGTGTCCAACTCCACCCGCGGGCTCAGGCTTTGCAAAAAGGCCCGGTTTTCCGCGGAGAGGGCCTGCTGGGTCCAACGCAGGGCCTGCTGCGCGTCCTCGTGGAACCAACTCAAGGGCAGGCGTCCGATGACGGCCGCGTCGTGATTGCCCAGCAGGCACAGGCCGTTGGGCAGGGCCCGCAGGCGTTCCACCACGATGTTGGGCTCGGGGCCGTAGCCCACCGCGTCGCCCAGGAACCAGTACGCGTCCGCGGGCCCGGCGTGGGCCAGCACGGCTTCCAGCGCGACCACATTGGCGTGCACATCCGACATGACGACCACGCGCATAAGCATCTATCCTTGGGGCAAATCGGTGGGAGAAAACGCGTACGGCAGGAGTTCGGTCAGGTCGGTTTCCAGCACCACCCGGCCCTGGCCGTCCACGATGAGGATGGGCAACTCGGCCGCGAACTCCCGCAGGGTCTGGCGGCACGCGCCGCAGGGCGTGCCGCCGTTGGCCGTGGCCACCACCAGGGCCCGGAAGCGGGTGTGGCCCTCGTGCACCGCCCGCGCCACGGCCACCCGCTCCGCGCAAATGCCCAGCGGATAGACCGCGTTCTCCACATTCGCGCCGGTGACGATGGCGCCGTCGGCGGTGAGCAGCGCCGCGCCCACCGCGTAGCGCGAATAGGGCGCGTAGGCCCGCTGCCGGGCCTGGAGCGCGGCTTCAATGAGGGGCTGCCACTCCACAGGGGCTTGGCTCATGAGGACTCCTCCGGTGGGGCCGGGCTGGCCGTGGATTCCAGCCGCTGCATCCGCACCTGCTGGATGCGGCGGCCTTCGACTTTCTCCACGGTGATGTCCCAGCCCTCGGCCTGCAGATGTTCCCCCTCTTGGGGGATGCGCCCCAGACGGCTGTAGATGAAGCCGCCCAGGGTGTCGGCGATGTTGCGGTCGAAGTGGGTGCCCAGCAGATCGTTGACATCGTCCAGATCCACCCGGCCCCAAAAGAGATATTCCCCCTCTCCCACCTGCCGGTAGGATGTGGCTTCGGGCCGGTCGTATTCGTCGTGGATCTCGCCCACGATCTCTTCCACGATGTCCTCCAGGGTGACCAGCCCGGCCACGCCGCCGTATTCGTCAATGACGATGGCCATGTGGATGCGGCGGGCCTGCATCTCGGCCAGCAGTTCGTCGGCCCGCTTGGCCTCGGGCACGAAGTAGGGCTCGCGCAGCAGCGGCCGCAGGTCCACCACCGCTTGCTTGCCGTTCCAGCAGTAGCGCAGCACATCCTTGCTGTACAGCACGCCCACGATGCGGTCCACCCGCTCTTCGTACACGGGCACCCGGGAGAAGCCCGAGTCGAGCAGCACCTGCACGGCCTCGCGCAGAGGGGTGTGCACTTCCAGGGTCACCATGTCCACCCGCGGGACCATGATCTCGCGCACCAAAGTGTGGCTCAGGCGGATGACCGCGTACACCATGCGCTGATAGCGGGGGGCCAGGTGCCCTTCGCCCGCGGCGGCCAGCAGCGCGCGCAGGGTTTCGGGGCTGAGGGCCACCGCGTGCTCGGCCTTGCGGGGGGCCAGCGCGTCGAGCAGCGCGGTCAGGGGACGCAGGATCTGGGCCCAGGCTACGGCCCAGCGGGCCAGGCGCCGCAGCCACACCCGGGGACGGGCGTCCACCTGGGCGTCGGCCCAGGCTTCGGCCAGCAGCAGCACCAGCCAGGCGACCAGGGCC
>JAADEN010000240.1 GCA_013153375.1 Chloroflexota bacterium
GGGCTCGGCTTCGGCCTCGGCCGGAGCCGGGGCTTCCGCAGCCACCGCGGCCTCCGCGACTTCCTCCACCGCCTCGGCCACGGGCTCGGACGCGGCCTCCTGGCCTTCCACCTGGGGCGGTTGCTCACCCTGCCGATAGACCACCACCCGAATCTCGGGCAACAAATCCACGGTCAACCGCACCCGCACGGAGTAAGTGCCCAACTGCCGGATGGGTTCGCTGTCGATCTGGCGGTGCGAAATGGGCTCCTCCAGTTGGAGTTCCTCTTGCAACGCGTCCGCGATCATGCGGGTGGTCACCGAGCCGTACAACTTGCCCGTCTCGCTGGCCCGCATGGGGAAGTACAGCACCACCCCTTGCAGCCGCTCGGCCAGGGTCTGGAGTTGTTGGGCCGCCTCTTGGCGCTCTTTTTCCGCGCGCTGGCGGATCTTCTCGGCCATCCGCAACGCCTGGGGCGTAGCCGGCACGGCCAGGCCCTGGGGGATGAGGTAATTGCGGCCATAGCCGTTGGCCACCTCTTTGACCTCACCGGCTCGGCCCAACTTGTACACATCCTTGATGAGCAACACTTTCATGGTTCAGCCCCTTATCCGCGACAGCAACCCCACGCCCCTTCTCGGTGCGTCGGGCTCGCGGCGAGTTTTTGCGCAAAGCGCTCCGATTGTATCAAAAAGCCCGGCCCCCGTCAAACCGACGGCGGGGGCGACCGGCCTCACGGCACCCGGTAAGTCGCGACCACCGTACCGTCCGGCGCGCGCAGGGTCACGCGCTCCCCCGAAGTCCACACCGGTGCGTCCAGGCCCCAGTACAGATCCCCGACCGTCGCGGTGCCCGCCTTGGTCCACACCTGCAACACGCCTTTGGGGAACAACACCACATCGGGGAAGACGAAGCGGTGGCCGTCGTCGTCCTCCAGAACCCAACCGGCCAGCGGCACGGCCTGCGCGCCGCGATTGCGCAGGCGCACATGCTCGTCGGCCAACACGCCGGGGCCCAGGACGGCCACGATCTCCAGCCCCGCGGGATCCACCGTGGGCGACGGCGGCGGCGTGCCCGGCACCCGCAGCGTCTGCCCCGGAAGCAACGGCGCATCCGCGGCCAGGCCGTTGAAGGTCTGCAATTCGTCCACCCGCAGGCCGAAACGGGCCGCGATGCGCTCCCAGGTGTCGCCGGGCTGCACCACATACGCGAACCAGGGGCCGGGCATCACCGTCCCCAACTGCGGCGCGGCCGCGGAGGCGGCCCCCGACGCCTCGGGCCCGGCCGCGGCCGGCGACACCGGCGGGCAGGGATGGGTGTGCTGCCACCAGGCCAACACGGACCAGGTCACCACCAGGGAGACCAGCCCGTTGAGGGCCAGCGCGAGCAGCCAACCTCTATGTTTCATGGGCTTCGGCTCCTGTCAAAACGCCAAACCGACCGATCTCGGCTCCCCGGGCGCGGAGCACGCGGCGCAAATCCGCGCTGCGCAAGAGCACGGCCACGCCGCGCACGCCGCTGCCCAGCGAGACCTCCTCCGGCTCGAAGATGCGCTCGTCGGCCAGCAAGCGCACCGGCCGACGCAGCCCCAAAGGGCCCACCGCGCCGATGGGAAAGCCGGTGACCTCCAGCACCTCTTCGGGGCGGGCCAAAGTCAACCGACGCTGGCCCAGATAGCGCCGCAAGGCCGACCAATCGGCTCGATAACCGCCGGGCAACAACAGCATGATGAAACGGTGCTCGGGATCGCGGAACAACAGACTGCGCACGATCTGCTCCAGCCGCTGCCCCCGGGCCTGGGCGGCCTGGGCCAGGGACGCGGGCGGCTCGGGATGCACGAACAGGCGGTAGGGCACCCCGGCCGCGCGCAGTTCGGCCAGCAAAGGCGAAGTCGCGATGGTATAGGGTTCGGCGGTGGCGCTCATCCTGATGCTCCTGACCCCAACGACGGGCTCGGCTCCGAAGAGCGGCGGCCTTCCCCGCGGCCCCGGCCCGCAGATGTTCCGTCCCCCGCTCACCTGCGGAAACGCCCACGGACCGGCTCGTGAAGGCCCAGGCCATTATACCCGACGCATCCGTGGTACACTGAACGCGGAAGTTCGACCGCGTCCCCGGCGGACGCGCCCCGCATCAGGAGGCTGCCATGCCCTTGCAAGTCGGCTCCCCGGCCCCGTCTTTCTGCCTGCCCGACGAAGAAGGCCGCGAGCATTGCCTGGAGCACTATCGCGGGCATCCGGTGGTGCTCTACTTCTACCCCAAAGACAACACGCCCGGCTGCACCACCGAGGCGCTGGGCTTCAAAGACCTTTACGAACGCCTGGCGCGGGCCGGCGTGATCGTCCTGGGCGTCAGCCCCGACGACCCGGCCCGCCATCGGCGGTTCAAGGCCAAATACGGCCTGCCCTTCCCGCTGCTGTCGGATCCCGAGCATCGGGTGCTGGAAGCCTACGAGGCCTGGGGCCCCAAGAAGATTTACGGTCGGGAGACCATCGGCGTGCTGCGCAAGACCTACCTGATCGACCCCGAGGGCCGCATTCGCAAGATTTACCCCAAGGTGCGCCCCAAGGGGCACGCGCAGCAGGTGTGGGAAGATTTGCAGGCTCTGGGGTTGGTCGCCGCCCCGCAAGAGTGAAGGCCCTGGCGGGTTCAGGGGGACGACCTCCGGTCGCGGCCGGGCCCCGCAGCCGGGCCACGCGCCCTGGTCCGCGGCGGACGCGCTTCAGACCTCGGGCCACGAGGTGGCCAGATGCGCGTCCAGGATGTGCAACGCCTGGCGCACGGTCTCGGCCTCGGCGGGGGAAAAGCGCGCCAGCAGGTCGTTCACCCAACGCTCGTGCCAGCGGGTCGCGGCCTCGAGCACCTGCAGGCCGGCCGGCGTGAGCACCACGGACTTGCTGCGCCGGTCGGCGGGATTCTCACGGCGCACGACCAGCCCCTGCTCCACCAGGCGGTCCAGGAGTTGACTGGCCGCGGCGTTGGTCACGCCCATCCGTTGGGCGATGTCCGACACGGTGCAGGGCCCGTTGAACTGCAACTGGCGCAACACCATCAATTGTCCCACCGAAAGCCCGCGCTCCCGCGCGAAGCGGCGGGAAGCGTGCAACCACAGGTGCACCACCCGTCCCAATACCCGGCTGAGGGTGTCCAGCAGGGGTTCGGAAGCGCTCATCTTGGGCCACCTCAACAGTTAAGTTGTCTTAGATGTTAAGATAGACAAGCCATCTTGTCAAGGGAAGAAAAGGAGGACGGCCCCGCGCGGAGCCGTCCCCAGGATGCTCGAAGCGTGGTGCCACGCCCAACGCTTACGGAGCCGCCTTGACCTCGTCCCACAGGCGCTGGTAGAGGGCCTCGGCCTCACCCACGGGCTTGAGGAAGTGCAGTTTGGCCCGCACCTCTTCGGGCGGATAGACCGTGGGGTCGTTCAAGAAGTCCTCGGGCAGCAGTTTCTCGGCCGCCGCGTTGGGGGTGGCGTAGTAGTTGTACTCGGAGATCTTGGCGCCAATGTCGGGCCGCAGGATGAAGTTGATGAACATCTCCGCGGCCAACTTCTCTTCGGGGGTCACCGACGCCGGGATGCACAGGTTGTCCACCCAGATCACGCCGCCCTCTTGGGGGATGGTGTAGGCGATGTTCTCGTTGTCTTCCTGGGCCATGAGGAAGTCGCCGCTCCAGCCGTGGGCCAGCAGGTTTTCGCCCGCGGCCAGCAAGTCCTCGTAGGTGTCGCTGTCATAGCCCGCCAGGCCCGGCTTGGCCTGGATGAGCAGATCGCGCGCCTCTTTCAGTTGGCCCTCGTCGGTGGTGTTGGGGTCGTAGCCCAGGTAGATCAGCGCGGCGGCGAAGGACTCGCGCGCGTCGTCCAGCATGGTGGCCCGGCCATACCAGGGCGCGTCCGGGTTCGGCTTGAACAGCACGGCCCAAGTTTGAGGTTCGTCCATCTGATCGCTCAGATAGCCCAGGCCGGTGGTGCCCCACTGATAGGGCACGCAGTACTTGTTGCCCGGGTCAAAGGGCACATTGCGCCACTCTTCGGCCAGGTTCTTGATGTTGGGGATGTTGTCGTGGTCCAACTCGGCCAGCAGGCCCTCCTGGATCATGATGTTGACCATGTAATCGGAGGGCACGATGACCGCGTAGCCCGTCACGCCGCCCTTGAGTTTGGCCAGCAACTCCTCGTTGCTGGAGAAGTTGTCTTCCACGACCTTGATGCCGGTCTCTTTTTCGAACAGGTCATAGACCTCGGGGTCAATGTATTCCGACCAGTTGTAGAACACGATTTCCTTGGCCGGTTGCACTTCGGCCGTGGCCTCTTGAGTGGTATCCTCCGCGGCCGGAGCCTGGGTGGCCTCGCCGCCCTGCCCGCCGCAGGCCGTCAGAGCCAGCAGCAGCATGAGCACCAGGGCCCAACGAATGGATGTACGCATGGGAGCACCTCCTTGCAAAAAGTGGACACTTGCGAAACCGATGCTTGCAGCCTGCACGCATCAGAAGAAGCCGACCTTGCGCTCCTCGCGGCCGCGCGCGGCCAGCAACGCCAGGGTGACCAGCAGCAACGAGAAGCCCAGCATCAAACTGGACACCGCGTTGATCTTGGGCGTCACGCCCTTGCGAATCATACCAAAGACGCGTACAGGCAGGGTGTTGAAGCCCGCACCGCTGGTGAAGAAAGTGATCACGAAGTCGTCCAGCGACAGGGTGAAGGCCAGCAGCGCGCCGCCCAACACGCCGGGCATCATCAGCGGCAGGGTGACCCGCCAGAAAGTGCGCCACGGCGAGGCGTACAAATCCTGCGCGGCCTCCTCCAGGGTGCGGTCCATTTGGGCCAGCCGGGCCTGCACGACCACGGCCACGAAGGAAATGTTGAAGGCCACATGGCCGATGATGACCGAGATGGGCACGGCCAGACGCACGCCGAAGAAGTGCACCTTCCAGATGTGCAGACCGATGCCGCTCAGGTTGAAGAAGGCCAACAACATGATGGCCATGGCGATGTCGGGGATGATGATGGGCAGGTACAGGGTGATGTCGGCGATCAAACGGCCCGGGAAGCGGCGGTAGCGTTCCAGGGCCATCGCGGCCAGGGTGCCCAACACGGTGGCAATGGCCGTCGAAACCACGGCCACGAAGACGCTGTTCCACAAGGCCAGCATGATCTGCCGGTCTTGCAGCATGGCCTCGTACCAGCGCAGGGTGAACCCGGCCCATTTGGAGACGGAGCGGGAATCGTTGAAGGAGAAGATGACCAGGATGAGAATGGGCAAGTAGAAGAACGCGTAGCCCGCGAAGCCGTACAAGTGGAACAGCCACTGGCCCAGCACATGCCGCAGCCGGTGTTGTCCAGCGGAAGGCGTGGAGGTGGTCGGTGTGGCGCTCATCCCAAACCTCCTCGGCGGGCCTCTTCACCGCCCGTGCGGAAGTAAATCAGCGTGGCCAGCAACATGACCGCCATCATCAACACCGACAGCGCGGAGCCGAAGGGCCAATCGTGCGCGCCCAGGAACTGGTTGGTGATGACATTGCCGATCATCAGGCGCTTGCCGCCGCCCAAAATGGCCGGGGTCACGAACGCGCCCAGGGAAGGAATGAAGACCAGCATGGTGCCCGCGATCACGCCGGGCAGCGAGAGGGGCCAGATCACCCGCCGAAACACCTGCCAGCCCGAGGCGTACAGGTCTTCCGCGGCTTCGAGCAGACTGCGATCCAGTTGCTCCAGCGCGGCGTAGATGGGCAGAATCATGTCCGGCATCCAGCCATAGACCAGGCCCAAGGTGATGGCAAAAGTGTTGCCGAACAGGGGCAGCGGATGGTCAATGATGCCCCACTCCTGCAACCAGACATTGATGAGGCCCGTGTTGGTGCGCAGCAAGGTCAGCCAGGCATAGGTGCGCACCAGGAAGTTGGTCCAGAAAGGAATCATCAGGGCCAGCACCAGCGCGTTGCGGGTCTTCTCGGGCCGGGTGGCGATGTAGTACGCCAGCGGATAGCCGAACAGCAGGCTGAAGAACGCGGTCAGGAACGCGATCCACAGGGAGTAGAGGAAGGTCTTGAAATACAGGGGATCGAACACCCGCCGGTAGTTCTCCAGCGTCCACTTCCACACCACCCCGCCGTACAGATCGCGCTCCAGGAAACTGTACACCACGATGATGCCCAGCGGGATGATGAAGAAGATCAACAGCCACAGGAACGAAGGGGCCAACAGCAGCCAGGCCCGCAGTCCGGGTTTGCGTTGCAAGAGTTCGTTCACGATTCACTCCGAAACACGCGCGCGGCCGCCCGCGGCCAGGCGACGATGACATGCTCGCCGCGCTGGAAGGTGCCTTCGGACCGCCCTACGGGCATACGCACATGCAAACTGCACTCGCCGGCCACGAAGACCTCGTAGCGAATGTCCAGGCCTTTGTAGATGACCTGCCGGATGATGCCCTCGACCCGATTCCATTCGGGGCCTTCGGGCCCGCTGCCCGGGCGATAGAGGTGCATGCGCTCGGGGCGCACGGCCATGACCGCCTTGACGCCCGTGCGCAGGGTGGGCTCGGCCCAGGACGCGGTCAGCCGGGTGCCCGACTCGGTCATCACCTCCACGGGCGCGGTGACCTGCATGACCTGCACGGGCAAGAAGTTGGTGTCGCCGATGAAGTCGGCGACGAAGAAAGTCTGCGGCTGCTCGTACACCTCCTGCGGCGTACCCACCTGCAGCACTTTGCCCTTGTTCATCACCGCGATGCGGTTGGCCATGGTAATGGCCTCTTCCTGGTCGTGGGTCACATAGATGAAGGTGATGCCCACCTGCTCCTGGATGGCCTTGAGTTCCAACTGCATGGCCTTGCGCAACTTCAGGTCCAGCGCGCCCAGGGGCTCGTCCAGGAGCAGCACCTTGGGCCGGTTGATGAGCGCCCGGGCCAACGCGACGCGCTGCTGTTCGCCGCCCGAGAGTTGGTGCGGCCGACGGCGCTCATAGCCGCTCAAACGCACCAGGTCGAGCATCTCGCTCACCCGACGGCGGATTTCCTCTTTGGGCACGCCCCGCATCTCCAGGCCGAACGCGATGTTCTGGGCCACGGTCATGTGCGGGAACAGCGCATAGTTTTGGAAGACCGTGTTGACCGGGCGTTGGTACGGTGGCTTGTAGCCCTGGGGCTCGCCCTCGATGAGCACTTCGCCCTCGGTGGGCAGTTCGAACCCGCCGATCATACGCAGCGTGGTGGTCTTGCCCGAACCACTGGGGCCCAACAGGGCGAAGAACTCGCCGGGAGCGATGCGCAACGAAACATGGTCCACGGCTACGACATCGCCAAAACGCTTGACGACATCGCGCAACTCGACGGCAGCGGAAGAGGCATCGGGCACGATGAACTCCCTGAAGGTGAAAATATATCGTCAATCCGACCGTCTCTATCTACAACTTGCACCTATTGTACAAAGAACTCTCGATTTTGACAAGTATCCCGCGGACATTTCAGCATTCTCGACAGCAATCTGCGCCCCTTGAGCGCATCCTCTTTTTCAGGGACGGCCCTTTTGGGCCAGGTACTGCAGCAGGCGCTCCGGCTCCCACAGATTGAGGATGCGCGCCGCGGAGGCCCCGGCCCGCCGGGCCACGGCCAGGCCGTAGGGCCAGTAGTCCAACTCGGCCCCGCGATGCGCGTCGGTGTTGATGCTCAACCACGCGCCCGCGTCCAGGGCCAGGCGGGCGTGCGCCGCGCCCAGGTCCAGGCGGTGGGGGTTGGCGTTGATCTCCAGCGCCACGCGGTGCCGGGCCGCGGCCTGCACCAGCCGGGCCATGTCGGGGGCCAGCCCCGCGCGGCGGGGGATCATGCGCCCCGTCGGGTGCCCCAGGATGTGCACCCGGGGATGGGCCACCGCGCGCAACAGCCGGGCGGTGGCCTCGGCGGGGCTCTGATTCAGGGCCTGGTGGGGCGAGGCAATGACCACATCCAGCCGCTCCAGCACCTCGTCGGGGTAGTCCAGACGCCCGTCGGGCAAAATGTCCACCTCCGCGCCCTGGAGCAAGCGCAAGCCCGAGCCCACATCGGCCTGCGCGGCCTGGATCTCGGCGCGCTGCCGCGCCAAATCGTCGGCCGAGAGCCCCCGAGCCACCTTGAGGCTGGGCGAATGGTCGGTGATGGCCAGCACCCGGATGCCCCGCGCCAGGGCCTCCTGCGCCAGGGCCCGCACCGACAGGTGCCCGTCGCTCCAGGTGGTGTGGGTGTGCAGCGCGGCCTGGCGGGGCGCATCCCAGGGCAGCAGGTCGGCCAGGGCCCGTTCCCACGCCGCGGGGTCGTCCAACGGCAGGGGCCAGCCGCGCGCGCAGGGCGGAATCCACGGCAGATCCAGGGCCGCGTACACCTGGGCTTCGTCCCCCGCGGGCAGGGGCTGGCCCTGGGCCGTGTGCAACCCGGCGGGGGAAAGTTGCCACCCCCGGGCAGCGGCGCGGGCCTGCAACCCTTCCCAATGGGCCCGCGGGCCGGTGACGGCCAG
>JAADEN010000042.1 GCA_013153375.1 Chloroflexota bacterium
TGGTGGGGTTCCTTTGGGTGGTGTGTGTGGTTCATTGTACCCAAGGAGCCCCGCTTCTCTTATCCTCCTCACGACTTTGCAAACGCCCTGGGAAGGGAAATCTCAACCCCGCGCGCGACGCGGTTTTTGTGGTACAATAAGCGCCCGCCGAGGGCATTGCATCGGGCCCTGGGCGGGTTTTGGTGTGAAACGAAATGACGGGGTCCGTCCCGTAAAATTTGGCCAGCAGGAGGAACGCTCTCATGGTGCGCATTCGATTACGCCGGGTGGGCGCCCGCAATCAGCCCAGTTTTCGCATCGTGGCCGTGGACAGCCGGGTCAAGCGCGACGGCAAGTATCTGGAAAATTTGGGCTTCTACAACCCCCGCACCGATCCGCCCACGGTGGTGGTGCACGAGGAGCGGGTCTATCATTGGCTGTCCAACGGCGCACAGCCCAGCGAATCCGTGGAACGCATTTTCAACATGATCGGCTTGCGCCAGCGCTACGAACGCTTCAAGGCGGGCGAAGACCTGGACGCGCTGTTGGCCGAGGCCCAGGAAGCCCAGGCGCCCTTCGCGCCGGGGCGCAAGACCAGCGCGGCCGCGGTGCCCTCGGGCGGTCAGTAAACGAGCACGCCGAACCAGCGGGGCCCCGAGCCCCGCTTTTTTGCCTTCCCCGCCTTTTGGGAGGGAGCCATGCGCGGTCAATCGAGCCGAGCCAAAGCCCTGGTGCAATTCATCGCCCGCAATTTGGCGTCCAAGCCCGACCGGGTGTTCGTGGTGGAAGTGATTGGCGGGCCGGCCAACCTCATCGAACTGGAAGTGGACAAAGAAGACCTGGGCCGGCTCATCGGCCGCAGCGGACGGGTCGCCGACGCCATCCGGGCGCTTTTGCAGATCCTCACCCTTCAGGAGGGCCGCATGTACGAGTTGGAAATCATCGACGCGGCCCGACCCACGGTCGAAGAAGGAGACCCGGACTCATGAGCCAGCGGCCGCGCGCCTCGCGACACCGCCGCGCCGGACGCCGCATCCATGTGGATGACGCCCACCGCGCCGCCGGGCGCATCATCATTGGCCGCCTTCGCAAACCCCACGGCGTTCGGGGCGAGATGAACCTCGAAGTGCTGACCGACCATCCCGAGGCCCGTTTCTATCCTGGGGCCGTGATCTTTGTCGGCCCGCGGCAGGTGCCCCTCACCCTGCGCAGCGTGCGCCCCTCCCGGCAGGGGCTGCTGGTGGCCTTCGAAGGCTATCCCGACCGCAACGCGGTGGAAATCTTCCGCAACCAGTGGGTCACCATCCCCGCGGAAGAGGCCGCCGCGCCCGAGGCCGACGACGAATACTACGACTTCGAACTGTTGGGGCTGCAGGTGGTCACGGAGGACGGACGGGTGCTGGGGCCGCTGGTGGAGATCCTGGAGACGGGCGCCAACGATGTGTTCATCGTGCAGCCCGAATCCGGGCCGCCGATCTTGCTGCCCGTCATCGACGAGGTGGTGCGGGGATGGGATCTGGAGGCCGGGCGCATCGTCGTGCGTTTGTTGCCCGGCTTGCTTCCCGACCAGGGGGACACATGATGCTCTTGCGCGCGGATGCCCATCGGCCGCGGGTCGTGTTCATGGGCTCGCCCGAGTTCGCGCTGCCCACATTGGAGGCGCTGGTGCGGCATTATCCCGTGGTGGGCGTGGTGACGCAGCCCGACCGCCCCGCGGGCCGCGGCAACCGGCTCACGCCCCCGCCGGTCAAAAAGCGGGCCCTGGAACTGGGCCTGCCCATCATGCAGCCGCGCCGTCTGAGCGATCCCCAGGCCTGGGCCACCTTGCAGGAATGGAACCCCGACCTCATCGTCGTGGCCGCGTTCGGGCAAATCCTCAAGCCCGAGGTGCTGCAACTCCCCACCTACGGTTGTCTGAATGTGCACGCGTCGCTGCTCCCCCGTTGGCGCGGCGCGGCGCCCATTCAATACGCGCTGCTGCACGGCGATGCGCAGACGGGCGTGACCATCATGCTCATGGACGAGGGCCTGGATACGGGGCCCATCCTCAGCCAGCGCGCGACCACCATCCTGCCCGAAGACACCGCGGCCAGCCTGGGCCAGCGGCTGGCCCAACTGGGCGCGGAACTGCTTCTGGACACCCTGCCCCCCTACCTGGAGGGCCAACTGGAGCCCCGCCCTCAAGACGAGAGTCTGGCGACCTACGCGCCGCGCCTCAAGCGCGCCGATGGCGAACTGGACTTCACCCGCAGCGCGGCGTATCTGGCCCGCCAAGTGCGGGCGTTCCACCCCTGGCCGGGCACCTTCATGCCCTGGCGCGGCCAACGGCTCAAGGTGCTGGCCGCGCATCCCGTGGAGGACGAGCCCAGCCCAGGGCCAGGGGTGCGCACCGTGTATCGCGGCTGGCCCGCGGTGGGCACCGCGGACGGCCTGTTGGTGTTGGACCGGGTGCAGCCGCCGGGCAAGCGTCCCTTGCCGGGGGATGCTTTCTTGCGCGGCGCGCGCGACTGGACCACGACCTCCGAAACGCCCCCGGCCTGAGGTCATGTCCCCATAAAAAGGGCGCATCGACTGAGGCCGATGCGCCGCAATTCAGAGAAAGGCTCGCCTCAAGGCG
Source organism: Chloroflexota bacterium (assembly GCA_013153375.1). GTDB lineage: Bacteria > Chloroflexota > Anaerolineae > Anaerolineales > DRMV01 > JAADEN01. The sequence goes on from JAADEN010000042.1 coordinate 2,597, forward strand.
CGGCCCGGCCGCGCTTCTTCTTCCGCTTGGGCCGCGACTTACCGTACGAGCCACGCCAGATTTTTCCGCGTCGGGTGCGACGATCGCCTTTTCCCATAACCACACCTCCAAAAGGAATGCAGCCGTGCCATTATACCAGCCCCGACTCAGGCGCGGCGCGGTCGCCAGCCGTTGCGCGGGATGATCTTCTCGCTCACCGGCCAGGGCGCCACGCGCAGCCACTCGCTCCCTTTGTCGCGACGCAGCAACGCGTCGAAGGTGCGGCGGGTGATGTCGTCCACGGGGATGTGGGTGATGACATACAGATTGCCCCGACTGGTCACTTCTTCGGACACGATGGCCGTGTAGCGCAGGTTGCCCAGTTTGGGATGCCGCAGGTCGTAGAAGCGCGTGGTGTTCCCATCGCGGGAGCGTTCGACCTCGGCCAAGGACCAGAAGTGGATGAACAACCGCCGCATCTCGGGGTCTTCGTTGCTGTCCATGAAGCGGTACATCAGGTACTGCCAGTAAAGTTCAGAGCGATATTGCAGCGTGGAACGCCGGAAGAACTGCACATCCGCGACCAGCAGGTTGCGCCAATCCTCCTCGCGACGGAACATTTCGCGAAAGCGGAAGCGCGGATGGAACAAGAAATACAACACATTCGGCAACATTCGGCTCGAGCGCGTCAGGCTGGCGAATTGGTCTTCCATATTGTAAAGTCGCGCCAAAGCCCGGTTGATGGCCACCACATCGGCGAACACATCGGTGATCATCACGGGCAAGGGTACTCGGCGCATGTTCTGAATGATTTGCTCGATTTCACGCTCCGGCGAAGGAGCGCCCGGATATTGATAGATCTTGGCCGTCGAAACCCCGTTGGCCGCCAAGAAGAATTCCCGCCGTTCGAGCCGGGTGAGGTTGAAGACATCGGCCAGGGCCACCAGGACCTCTTCGTCCATGCAATGGAGCTCCCCGCGCTCCAGTCGTCCCACAATGCCTCGTCGTCCGCGCCCTACAAAGCCGCACATGCGCTCCAGATCGGCCTGGGTCACCGAACGGCCCAAGCGGGTCTGAAGCGCTTTCCGCAATTCCCGAATGAGTTTGCCAAATTCGTGCCAGTTCATGATGGGTTACCTCCCCAAAGAGGATGTCCAAGGCCGGTCCTCCCTCAGGATACGACTTCGCCAGCCTCGGAGAGCAAAATGTGAACCCCGCGAGATTCTCGCGTCGATACTTCGCCGTTGCTCCTCCTTATTCTACTCATAAATCACGATTTTGTCTTTGACAAAGTTCAAAAACTCGCCCTCATAATAGCAGAACATCCACCCAGATGTCCATATCTAACCAGGTTCATGTGGCTTTTCTATAAGATAGAGAATGGGGGCTGTCCTCAAATGCGTATATTTGACGCGCCGCCGCCCACGCCCCGGGCCCGCAGGCCGCAGGACATGGGCGGCGGAAAGCGCCCGCATCAAATGCGCCGTCGCTTCGGGCGCTGGAAATTGGCAGGGATGAATCGATCCTTCGCGCGTTCAGGCCAAGGGGCTATGGGCTCCCAAACTGGACCAGAATCAGGACGCAAGCGCAAGAAAGCTTGATGGGTAGCATGATCCAAAGGTACATATATGGTAACATACAAAGGACCATAGGCGGTGCTCTCTTCGCTAACGGTGGCTAAATAATGCAAAGGCCCATATTTGGGATGGCGAATGCGATAGCGCCGTCGCGTGTTGCCGTCCCACTCCCGGCGCATCTCGGCCTGCAACCAGAAAATGCGAAAGTTCGACCACAATCGCGGATCGTCGGTTTGCATCCGATGCATGAGATAATCCCAATAGCGGTGGGTGCGATAACGCAGCGTGGCTCGTCGAAAGAGTTGCACATTCCCAACGGCTAAGTGGAACCATTCCCCAGGATCGACGAACATGGACTCAAAGCGAAAACGAGGGTGGAAGGAGTAATAGATGGCGTTCGGGACCAGACGGTACGCGCGCGCTTCTTCCAAAATCTCATCGGTAATGCCCCAAAGGGCCAGCGCGCTATGATGGGCATAGACGAAATCCATATACACATCGGTAACAAAAGCCGGATAAGGCAAATCGCGAATGCCTTGCAAAAGGAGATTCAACTCCTCTTCCGGCGGAGGAGCGCCGGGATAACTGTAAATCTTTTCGGTCGGCACCCCGTTGGCCGCCAAAAAGAATTCCCGCCGCTCCAACTGCGTGAGGCGAAAAGCGTCGGCCAGCGCCACCAGATGCTCTTGATCCAGGCGACGCATATCACCGCGCTCGATGCGTCCGACCGTCCCCAAAGGGAAGCCGCACCGCCGGTCCAGCTCCTCTTGGGTGATCTTCCGCATCTCCGTTTCTGCCAGCTCAAAACGCAAATGTCTTATCAAACGGCCAAATTCGCGCCAATCCATCGGCTGTCCCTCCTTTTCGATATGCGCGGCCCGTGCGAAACGGGCAGTCTGTGGGGCAGAGATCAGGGGTCATTGATTATAATCCGAAATTGCAAGTTGAGATACGCTTTTCAGTAGAATGACCCTGAGAAAAGTCCTGTTTTCCTGTCGTGCTCGGTCGTGAGGAATTGCACCTCGGGCCTGACTTGCTGAGGTAACGCCATGTCCACCTCCCCATCTCCGTCTCCGCGCCGCCCGCGCGCCGCGGGCCTGCTCTTGTTCGCGCTGCTGAGCGCGCTGGGAGCCCTGCTCGTGCTCGACGCGGGCTGGAGCGTGAGTTTCTGGAACCGCATCTACCCCGGCGTGCATGTGGCCGCGGTGGATTTGAGCGGCCTGACGGTGGAGCAAGCCGTCGCCCGCCTGCGCACGGCTTATCCCTATCCCGAGCAGGCCGGGCTCACCCTGGTCTATCAGGGACAAACCTGGACCGTGCGGCCCGCGGAGATCGGCTTTGCCATCGACGCGGTCGGCACCGCGCAGGACGCCTGGAGCATCGGCCGCACCGGGCCGTGGTGGAGCCGCCACGCGACCCGCGTCCGAGCCTGGCGGCAAGGCGTGGAGGTTCCGCTGCGCACGGTGTTCAGCGAGCCCTGGGCCAGCGCGTTCTTGCAAACCCAGGTCGCGCCCGCGGTGGAGCGCCCCGTGCAAGAGGCCCGCGTGTGGCTGGAGGGCACCCAGGTGCACAGCCAGCCGGGCCAGGCCGGGCGGCGGCTGGACTACGACGCGACCCTGGCCGCGCTGGCCGCCCACCTGGCCCGCTTCTCGCCCGGCCCCGTGCCCATCACGGTGCGCGAAATTCCCCCTCGCATCGCGGACCCCGAGCCCGTGGCCGCCCGCTTGCGCGCGGTCCTGGCCCAGCCCGTCACCCTCACCCTGCCGCCCGAGGATCGCCAGCCCGCGGGCCCGTGGTCCTTCCCGCCCGAGCAGGTGGCCGCCAGCCTGCAGGTGGTGCCCGGCACCGACGCCGCGGGCCAGCCCGCGCTGCACATCCGGGTGGACCCCGACGCGTGGCGGCCGGTGCTGGAAGACCTGGCCCAGCAACTGGCGCAGGACCCCGTCAACGCGCGCTTCACCTTCGACGACGCGACGCGCGAACTGGTCCTGCTCCAACCTGCGGTGTGGGGCCGTCGGCTGGATGTGGAGGCCAGTTTGGACGCCTTGCAAACGGCCCTGGCCCAAGGGTTGTCCCAGGTCCAACTGGTGGTGGACTACACCCCGCCGCCCGTGACCGACGACGCCCGGGCCGCGGACCTGGGCATCACCGAACAGGTGGCCGAGCACACCACCTACTTCTACGGCTCCAGTCCTGAGCGCATCCACAACATCCAGGTGGCCGGCAGCCGCTTCCACGGCTATCTGGTCGCGCCCGGCGAGGTGTTCTCCATGGCCGAAGTGCTGGGCGATGTCAGCCTGGACAACGGCTACGCGGAGTCCCTCATCATCTACGGCGACCGCACCATCCGGGGCGTGGGCGGCGGCGTGTGCCAGGTCAGCACCACCCTCTTCCGCACGGTGTTCTTCGGAGGCTACCCCGTGGTGGAGCGCCACCCCCACGCGTACCGGGTGCTCTACTACGAACAAACGGCCAGCGGCCGCCTCGACCCGCGGCTGGCCGGGCTGGATGCCACCGTCTATGTGCCCCTGGTGGACTTCAAGTTCAAGAACGACACGCCTTACTGGATTTTGATGGAAGTAGAGGTCAACCCCGCGGGCCGCTACATTACCTGGCGCTTCTACTCCACCTCGGACGGGCGCACCGTGGTATGGGATACCACCGGCCTGCAAGACAAAGAAGAGCCGCCCGAGCCCCTGTATGTGGAAAATCCGGCCCTGGCCAAGGGCGAGATCAAACAGGTGGACTGGGCCGTGGAGGGCGCGCGGGTTACCGTGCTGCGAGAGGTCTTTCGCGACGGCACGCTGCTCTATCGCGACGAGTTCACCACCCACTACCGGCCCTGGCGCGCGGTGTGCGAATACGGGCCGGGCACGCCCGGCATGCCCCCCGCGGAGCCCGATCCCCGGCACCCCTGCCGACCCGACCAGGGCGAGGAATAGCCAGCGTCGCGCGCTTCAGCCCACGACGGAAGGTCGTCGTCCGCCCTGCCCGCCGCAGTCTCCCGGGCAGGGCTGGTGACATCTTTCACCCGGCCGCGGGTGATGCTTGACGCCATCCTATTCCCATGATAAAGTAGAGAAGAATCTAAGAAATTACCCCTCGCCAACGGGTCGGTAGTCCTATGCCCAACACGCCTGACGCCGCAGAACCGCGGCCTTTGAACGAAATACCACCCGGCCAGTGGGCCGAAATCGTGCGCGTGCAAGGTCCGCCTCGCTGGCGGCGGCGCTTGTACGCGCTGGGCTTCGTGCCCGGCGCGGCCGTGTATGTGGAGCACGCCGCGCCCCTGGGCGACCCGGTGCAGTATCGGGTGCGCGATACCTGGCTGGCCCTGCGCCGCCAGACCGCGCGGCACATTTGGGTGCGTCCCCTGGCCCAGGACCCGGCCCGCGCGGAGCACGGTTCCCCATGAGCCCCGAGACGCTGACCACCTGCCCCCGCTGCGCGCCCACCGCGTCCCCTGCGGCCACCGTCACGGTGGCGACCCTGGCCCTGGTGGGCAACCCCAACGCGGGCAAGACCAGCGTGTTCAACGCGCTCACCGGCCAGCACCAGCATGTGGGCAACTGGCCCGGCAAGACGGTGGCCTATCAAGAGGGGCTGTGGCCCGGCCCCCAGGGCCCAGTGCGCATCGTGGACCTGCCCGGCACTTACAGTTTGGCCGCGCTCTCGCCCGAGGAGCGCCTGGCCCGGGATGCGCTGCTGCAGATGCCCTTCGACGCGGTGCTCAATGTGGTGGACGCGTCGCACTTGGGCCGCCATCTGTACCTGACCGCGGAGGTGCTGGAACTGGGCCTGCCCACCCTGGTGGTGCTCAACATGTGGGATGTGGCCCGCCGGGAGGGCATTCGGGTGGATGTGGCCCGCCTGGAGGAACTGCTGGGCGTGCCCGTGGTGCCCGCGGTGGCCCGGGACGCCCACGGCACGGCCCTCTTGCAGCAGCGCCTGGCCCAATGGCTGGCCGCGGGGCCCCGGCCCGGCCGCGCGCCCCGTTACCCCGCGCGCCTCGAACAGGCCGCGGCCGAAATCCAGGAACTCCTGGCCGCGGCCCTGCCCGATCTGCCTGAAGCGCGGCTGCGCGGTCTGGCCCTCAAGATGCTCGAGGACCAGACCGACCTGCTGGCCGCGCTGTTGCCGCCCGAGCAGGCCCAGGCCCTGGCCGCCCAGGTGCAGGCGCGGGTGGCGGCCTATCGCCGGGCCTGGGGCGAGGACCCGGCCCTGCTGGTGGCCGACGCGCGCTACGGCTGGGTCC
>JAADEN010000082.1 GCA_013153375.1 Chloroflexota bacterium
CGGCCAGGTGCGCGGGGTGGCCCTGACCCGGGAAGGCGACCCATTGGGCGGGTCCGAGGGGCAGGGCTGAGGTCATGGTTGGGGCTCCGCGGCGAAGAGTGCGTCTTCGTCCAGCGCGCCGCGCAAGAAGGCCCGCACCGCGGGGCCGTCCTGGTCGGGGTGGGGCGTGCGCCGCGGCGCGGGGGGCCGCTGGCCGTCGAAGCGCATGGGCAGGCGCGGGTGCGTATAGCCATTTTCGTCGTGGGCCGTCAGGCCCCGGGCCACGGTCTGGGGGTCGCGCAGGGCCTCCTCCAGGGTGCGCACCGGGGCCACGGACAGACGGCGCGGGTCCAGCACGCCGCCCTGACCGTCGGGGCCCAGCCAATGGCGCAGCGGCCGACGGCGGAACAGGGCTTCGACCTCGGGCACCAGATCGGGGTCGAAGGCGCGCCCTCGCCATTCGGGGCGCTCCACAGCCTCACAGAACGCGTCCCAAAAGTGCGGCTCCAGGGCCGCCAGCGCGAGCCAGCGCCCGTCCTGGGTTTCGTACAGCCGATACGCGGGCACCCGTCCCAGGAACACATCCAGCCAGCGGCGATCCGCGGGCGTCTGGCGGTGCATGGGCAGGAGGAAGTAGGTCCAGGCCCACGCGCCGTCGTACAGGGCCAGGTCGATGCACACGCCCTGGCCCGTGCGCTCCCGTTGCCAGAGCGCGGCCAGCAGCGCGACCAGGCCGGGCAGGGTGCCGCCGCCCACATCCGCGATCTGGACCGCGGGCAGCACGGGCCGCCCGCCAAAGGGCGCCAGCAAGCCGGTCAGCGCGGTGTAAGTGTGATCGTGGCCGGGGCGGTCGCGGCCGGGCCCCGTTTGCCCGAAGCCGCTCAGACGCAGATAGATGAGCCGCGGGTTGAGTTCCCGGGCCGCGTCGGGGCCCAGGCCCAGGCGCTCCATCACGCCCGGGCGAAAGCCTTCCACCAGCACATCGGCCCAGCGCACCAGGCCCCGGGCCGTGTCCAGGTCGGGACGGGTTTTCAGGTTCAGCACGATGGACTTCTTGCCCCGCCGCAGCGCGCTGTAGTAGGGATGCTCGGGCGGCAGGTCCAGGAAGTGGCGGCGCTGCGGGCGCTCGATCATGATGACCCGCGCGCCCAGTTGCACCAGCCACTGAGTGAGCAGCGCGCCGGGCAGATATTGGGCCAGATCCAGCACGCGCAGACCGGCCAGGGGCTGGGCCGCGGACGGGGACGGGGATACGCGGGCCGCGGGCATGACGAACTCCTGAGGGGGCGGCTCAGGCCGGGGCGCGGCCGGGGTCACGCGTCCGCCGCGATGGCCAGCACCACTTTGCCCAACTGCTGGCCGCGCTCCAGATATTCGTGCGCGGCCCGGGCCTCGGCCAGGGGGAAGACCCGGTCCACCACCGCGCGCAGCCGGCCCGCGAAGACCAGGTCCATGACCTGCCGAAAGTCCTTTTGCGGCGACATGGTCGAGCCGATGACGCTCAGGTGCTTGCCGAAGATGTAGCGGTTGTCGATTTCGAACACCGGGCCGCCCGTGTTGCCCACGGTGAGGATGCGCCCGCCCTTGCGCGCGGCCTTGAAACTCAGCGGGAAGGTGGTGCCCACATTGTCCACCACCACATCCACGCCCCGTTTGCCCGTGAGGCGGCGCACCTCTTTGTGCCAGGCCGGGGTTTGCGAGCGGTCGATGAGGTGATCCGCGCCCAGGTCGCGGGCCAGGGCCAGTTTGCGCGCGTTGGAGCCCACCACCAGCACCGTCGCGCCCGCGAGTTTGGCGATCTGGATGCTGGCCGTGTTCACGCCGCCCGACGCGCCCACCACCAGCACCCATTCGCCGGGCCGCAGGCCGCCCCGGGTCACCAGGGAGTGCCACGCGGTCTGGAAGACCAGCGCGGCCGCGGCCGCGTGGGCCAGGTCGAACCCGTCGGGCACGGGCAGCACATTGGCCTCGGGCACCACCACGAATTCCGCGTACGTGCCGCTGCGGGTCTCGCCCAGCAATTGCCAGCGGTCGCACATGTTGTCCAGCCCGGCCCGGCAGTAGTCGCACCGCCCGCAGCCGATGTTGGGGTTGAGCACCACCCGCCGCCCGACCCAGGCCGGGTCCACCCCCGGGCCCACCGCGTCCACCACGCCCGCGCCGTCCGCGCCCAAGATGTGCGGGTAGCGCAGCCGCAGCCCGGGCCAGCCCTTGCGCACCCAGATGTCCAGATGATTGAGCGCGGCGTAGTGCAGCCGCACCCGCACCTCGCCCCGTCCGGGTTCGGGGTCGGGCAGGTCGCCGAATTGCAGCACTTCGGGCCCGCCGTGTTCGGTCAGATAGACCGCCTTCATGGGCCACCTCCGGGGTGGGGTTTGGGGGACGCCCTCCGGGCGCGGCGCGGGCCCGCCGCGGAGCCGTTCCCCCGCCGGACGACCGGGGTCAGAGCAGATCCTCGGCCACCGCACGGCCGTGGGCCAGCAGCGCGTCCAGCATGGCGGGCGTGCGGGCCTCGGCATAGACCCGCAGCACGGGCTCGGTGCCCGAGGGCCGGATGAGCAGCCACGAGTCGTCGGCCAGGATGTACTTGCAGCCGTCCCGGGTGTTGACCTCGACCACGGCCTGGCCGCCGATGGAGGCCGGGGCCTGGTCCGCGAGTTGGCGGGTGACCGCGGCCTTGTCCACGGCCCGCCGCAGGCGCAGATCCAACCGTTGATAGTGCGCGGGGCCCACCCGGGCCAGCAAGTCGTCCACCAGGTCGGCCAGGGACGCGCCGCGCACGGCCATCATCTCCAGCAAGAGCAGGCCCATGAGCACGCCGTCGCCCTCGGGGATGTGGCCCAGGATGGACATGCCGCCCGACTCCTCGCCGCCCATGAGCACGGGCTCCTGGAGCATGTAGGCCGCGATGTGGTCGAAGCCCACGGGGGTCTCGTGCACGGGCAGGCCGTAGCGCCGGGCCAGCCGGTCGATCATGCGGGTGGTGGACACGGTGCGCACCACCGCGCCCCGCAGGCCCTTGACGCCGGCCAGGTAGTCCACGGCCAGGGCGAAGATGCGGTGCGGGTCCACGAAGCGGCCTTTTTCGTCCACCGCGGCGATGCGGTCTGCGTCGCCGTCGGTGGCCAGCCCCACCTGGCCCATGCCGTGGGCCAGGGCCGCGAACAGCGCGTGCAGGTACTTGGGCACGGGCTCGGGATGGATGCCGCCGAAGCCGGGGTTGAGTTCGTCGCGGATCTCCCGCACTTCCATGCGGCTGCCCCGCAAGATGTGGCGAATCACGCCCCGGCCCGAGCCGTACATGGCGTCCACCACGATGTGGAAGTCCGCGTCGGCCAGCGCGTCCAGGTCGAGCAGGTGGGCCAGGTGGGCCTCGTACGCGGGCAGGGGGTTGAAACGCTGGATGAGGCCCGCGTCCACGGCCCGGTCGAAGTCCATCAGATTGGGCCCCCGGGCCCGGCGCTCGTTGTCCAGCAGCGCGGCCTCGACCTGACGGGTCAGGCTCTTGGGAGCGGGGCCGCCGTACGCGGCCTTGAGTTTGACGCCGTTGTAGCGGGGCGGGTTGTGGGACGCGGTGATCATCACCCCCGCGACCGCGTCCTGGGCCTTGACCGCGTAGGAGACCACGGGCGTGGGCGCGTCCGCGCGGGTGAGCCGCACCCGGTAGCCGTTGGCCGCCAGCACCCGGGCCACCTCACGCGCGTAGCGGTCCGAGAGAAAGCGGGTGTCGAAGCCCACCACCACCAGCGCGGGCGCGGCCGAACCGTTGCCGTTGAGCGCGTCCGCGATGGCCTGGGACACCAAACGCAGGTTGTGAAAAGTGAAAGTCTCGGAGATGACGGCTCGCCAGCCATCGGTGCCGAAGTGGATGCTCATGGGGAAGCCTCAGAGGGAGAGATGGCGCAGGGAGCGGGGAGCAGGGAGCAAGGAAAAGAGGCCATGTAGCCTGTTCGCTTCTCCCTGCTCCTTGCTTCCTGCTGCTTGCTATTTTGTCAGATGGGGTTTCGCCAACAGCCAGGCCGCCAGGGTCTTGGCGTCGCGGATGCGGCCCGTGCGCATCCACTCGTCCACCTGGGCCAGGGGATAGCGCTCGGGCCGCAGGATCTCGTCCGCGTCCAGGTGCCCGGTCGCGGGGCTCAGATCCCGGGCCAGGAACGCGACCATGCGCTCGGACGAATAGCCGGGCGCGAGGTAGAACGCGCCCAGTTGGGTCCAGCGCGCGGCCGCGCGGCCGATTTCCTCGGCCAGTTCCCGCTGCGCGCAGGCCAGGGGCTCTTCGTCAGGCTCCAGCGTCCCCGCGGGGAACTCCAGCAGGGTTTCGCCCACCGCGTGGCGATACTGGCGCACGAACCACACCTGGCCCTCCGCGTCCACGGGCACCATGGTGACCGCGCCGGGATGCTCGACGATGTCCCACACCGTGACGCGGCCGTCCGCGCGGGCCACCCAATCGCGGCGCACGCGGAACACCCGGCCCTCGAAGACCACTTGGGAGCGTTGTACCGGCAGCGACATGGCCTTGCTCCACGCAATGAGCGCGACGCGCGGGGCGTGTCCGTCGGTTCACCCCGCGCGTCGTGGAGAGTGGGCGTCGTCGTCTCAGGGGATGTGCAACACGGTGCCCGGCGCCAGAGGTTCGTCGTTCAAAGGCAGGCCGTTGGCCTGGGCGATGTCCTCGGGCCACACATCCCCGAACTTGCAGGCGATGCTGTAGAGGGTCTCACCCGAGCCCCGCACCGTGTAGGTGGTGGGATGCGGGCGCAGGGCGCGCGGCGCGAAGTCGGTGAAGGGCCGCGCGTTCTGCGGGATGCGCAGCCGGGTGCCGGGCGCGAAGTAGTATTGCCACGGGCTGATGCCGTTGGCCTGCAACAGGTCTTCGGGGTGGATGTTGAAGCGGCGGGCGATGCAGTAGGGGAATTCGCCCTGGTGCAGCACATATTCCGCGGGAATGACATGCTGCCCGCTGCTCACCGTTTGCGGCGTCGGCGAAGGCGCGACGACTACGGGCGTCGCGGTGGGGGGCACCGGCGTAGGAGTGGGCGGCATCGCGGGTACGGTGGTCGGCGTCGGCGCTGGCGGCACAGGCGTGGGCGGTTCGGTGGGGCTCGTCTCGCCCGCCGCGGTCGCGGCCATCGCGGTGGCCGTCATATCCTGCTCCGCGGCCTGATACGCCTGCAAGGCCACCTGGGTGGGCAGGGCGGCCCCGCCTTGCGCGCCCGATCCTGAGACGGTCACTCGGGGCATGGGCCCGCTGGCCGACCGGGTGCAAGCCAGCGCGACCAGCACGAACAAAGCGATGGTCAATACCAGAATGCGTCGCGGTTTCATAAAGAGAGCCTCCTCGCCTCGGACTGAGCCGAGCCATATGGATCGGAAGTGAACCCGATGCACTATAATTTTCGGCTTTTATGGTAACATAAGCCGCGCGTTGCGTCAAGGTCTTGACCGCGGGCCATCGTCCCACCCGTTGCGGGGTGGGGAGGGGTTTGTTTCCGGGCAGGCTTTTCGACATCTTTTGCCCGCCTCCGACCAGGGCGCTTCGTGCGCTTCGTCCACCATAATGTGGTAAAATGTACACCACATCCTGGGCCAGGGAGTAGTTTGGTATGGCCACTTCTACCGATGTGCATCGTCAACGATTGGTGTTGCGCGCCAAGCGCCTGGGGCTCCTCATGCGGGACGCCCGCCTGGCTGCAGGACGCAGTCTCAAAGAGACGGCCGCGGCCTTGCGCATCTCGCCCCGCACCCTGCGAGCCTACGAAGAAGGGCGCAAGTCGCCCTCCCTGCCCGAGTTGGCCGCCCTGGCCTATTTCCTGCAAGTCCCCCTGGAGCACTTCTGGGGCCACGAGATCATCTCGGACGAGGCCCCGCCGATCCTCAAACTGCCGCTGGAAGATCTGCTGGCCGCGCACCAGGCCCACATCGCCCAGCGGCTGCGCGCGGCGCGCGAGCAGGCCGGCCTGTCGCTCAAGGATCTGGCCGCGCAGACGGGCATCTCCGCCAGCCGCCTGGCCGCGTACGAGAAAGGCGAGCGCCCCGCGCCCGCGGTGGAACTGGAACTCATCGCCGAGATCCTGGGCCTCAAGTTGCGCGAGTTGCTGCCCCAGGACGACCCCCTGGGCGCGTGGCTGTATCAACAGCGTCAGATCCAGGGCTTTCTGGAACTCCCGCCCGAGTTGCGGGCCTTCGTCGCCAACCCGCGGCATGTCCCTTATCTGGAAGTCGCCCGCAAGTTGAGCCAGATGCCGGTCGATCGGCTGCGCACCGTGGCCGAAGTCCTGCTGGACATCACCTTCTGAGGGGATTTCTCGAGGGCGATGGTCATGCACGAGGGGCAACGCTGGGCCCAAGAGGGGGAAACACACTTTGCGGCCGGGCGCTATAGGCAGGCCGAAGAGGCTTTTTCCCAAGCCGAAGCGTGGTACGCGGCCCACGAACAGCCGTTGCGGGCCGCGGAGATGCGGGCCAATCGGGGCGTCGCGGCGTTGCAGCGCGGCGACGCGTCCACCGCGTACGAACTGCTGCACGACCTGCCGGCCCTGTTCGCCGCGCACCACGACCTGCGGCGGGCCGGGCAGGCCTGGGGCAATGTGGCCGCGGCCCTCGAGGCCCTGGGCCGCGTGGACGAAGCCCAAGACGCGTATCGCCGCGCGTGGCAGATGTTGGAGCAGGCCGGCGACCACGAGGCCGTGGCCTATGTGGCGCAGGCTCTGTCGCGGCTGCAACTGCGGGCCCGCAAGCCCTGGGCCGCGGTGGCCCTCATGGATCAGGGCCTGAGCCGCTCGCCCAAGCCCTTGCACCGCTGGCTCCATCGCCTGTTGCGTTTCCTGCAGCGTTGGATGGCGCGTTGATCAAGGGGTGCCGTATGGATTTGCAACGCTCGGCTCTCTGGCCCCGTCCGTTGACCCCCGACGACCGCTGGCAATTGTTGGACGCCATTTACACCGACCCGCGCACTTACTACTATCCGGGTTGGGGCTCGCTGCCCGAGTGGTTGGCCCAGGGGCTGGGCTGGGGGCTGATGTCCGACGCGGTGTTGGTCGCGGCCCTGGTGGCCGTGCCCGAGACCGACACCTGGGCCTGGCTGCGCCTGTTCACCGCGCGGGCCGAGGTGCCCCAAGACCTGGCCTGGCGTTTGCTGTGGCGCGCGGCCGCGCCCACCCTGCACGCCGCGGGCATCACCCATGTCGCCGGCCTGGGGGGGCGCACCTGGGTGGATCGTTTCTTCCGGCAGCGCGGTTTCCAGGCCGAAACCGCGTTGCGTTTGCTTTTGTGGCGCGCCGCGCCGCTGCCGGACGCGGTCACGCCTCCGGCCGGGGTGCGCATCACCCGGCTCGCGTCCGGCGAAGTCGAGGCCGCCACCGCGGTGGATCGGGCCGCGTTCGGCCCGGCCTGGCGGCTGCGGCGCGAAATCGTGCAGCGGGCCTGCGCGCAGGCGCGCCTGGCCCTGGCCGCGCGCGCTTCGTCGGGCGACCTGGTCGGCTACGCGCTCTTCACGCCTTCGCCTCAAGGCGCGCACCTGGCCCGCCTGGCCGTACATCCCCAATGGCAGGGCCGCGGCGTGGGACGGGCCCTGGTCGCCGCGGGGCTCCTCCAGTTGCACGCCGAAGACCCCGGTCTGTGGATCAGCGTCAACACCCAAAGCAACAATGCCCCCGCGCTGCGCCTGTACGACCGCCTGGGGTTCGTCGCCCAGGATCCAGATGTGCCCGTGTGGGTCGGGCGTTTGCCCGTCGCGCCGACCTTCGCCCCCACGGCCGCGCTGGCACGAGGATGATGGCCGCCCCTGCCCCTTCGCCGCCTGGACCGCCCTTTCGCCTCGGCGTGGATTTGGTCGAGATGGCGCGCTTTCGCCGCGCGCTGGAGCGCCACGGCGCGCGGCTTCTGAAGCGCCTCTTCACCCCCGCGGAGCAGCGTTTGGCCGCCGGGCGGGTGGAGCGCCTGGCCGTGCGGTTCGCGGCCAAAGAGGCCGCGGCCAAGATGTTGGGCACCGGCATCGGCCCCATCGCCTGGGTGGACATCGAGATTTTGACCACGCCCCAGGGCGAACCCGTGTTGCACCTCCACGGGGCCGCGGCCGCGCGCGCGGCCGCGCTGGGCTTGGTCGGCTGGAGCCTCAGCCTGAGCCATACCCGTCAGCACGCGCTGGCCGCGGTCATCGGCTGGCGCGCCCTGCCCGGAGCAACGGCATGATCCGCTTGCGTTCCTGCCCGTGTTTCACCTTGCGTCAAACCCCGCCAGCCGCGCCATCCCTGGGCGCGGCGCTGCTCATGCGGGCCGGCTACTGGCTGCCCGCAGGCGGCGAGACCCCTCTGGGCGCGGCCTTGCGCCAGCGCCTGCGCGCCCATTGGACCCGCGCCTGGGGCCTGGACGCGTCGGCCTGGGCCGTCCAGCCGCCCAGCCCGGAGCCC
>JAADEN010000020.1 GCA_013153375.1 Chloroflexota bacterium
GCCAGCCCCGCCAGCGCCGCCGCCTGTCCCAGGACGAGGCCCTGGCCGTCGAGGCCCAGGCCCGCCAGCGGGTGGCCGCGTTCCTGCGCGCCTGGGATGCGGGCCAGGTCACCTTCCGCCAGGAGCCGCCGCCCGACATGCGCCCGCGGCTGGCCGCCGCGCTGGCCTTCGACGAAGACGCCTCGCGGGCCGACGCGGCCCGCTTCGCGCAGGTCTATCGACCCATCGGCATCCTGCCGCCGGACCAATATCTGGCCGTGGTCGTGCAAATCACCGAAGGATGCGCGTTCAACACCTGCACTTTTTGCACTTTTTATCGCGGCCAGCCGTTTCGCATCAAAAGCCCTTCGCAGGTGGACGCGCACGCGCGGGCCGTGCGGGACTTTCTCGGGCCGGGCCTGCCCATGCGCCGGGGCATCTTTCTGGGCGCGGCCAACGCCCTGGTCGCGCCCATGCGCCGCTTGCTGCCCGCGCTGGAAAGGGTGCGGGCCGTGTTCCCCGAGCCGCGCTTCGCGGACCTGTACGCGTTCGTGGACGCGTTCAGCGGCGAGCGCAAGACGCCCGCGGACTACGCCGCGCTGGCTGCGCGCGGGCTGCGGCGGGTGTACATCGGCCTGGAGAGCGGCCACGGCCCCCTGCTGCGCTTCCTGCGCAAGCCCGGCGAGCCCGACGACGCGCTGGCCGCGGTGCAGGCCATGAAGGCCGCGGGGCTGAGCGTGGGCATCATCATCCTGCTGGGTGCGGGGGGACACACCTTTGCGGCCGGGCATGTGCGCGACACCATCGCGCTGCTCAACGCGCTGCCCCTGGCGCGCGACGACATCCTCTACTTCTCCGAACTGGTGGTCACCCCCGACATGCCCTACGCGCACGATGCGGTGCGGGAAGGCATCCGGCCCCTGAGCCCCGCGGAGCAGCGGGATCAGATGCAGGCCATCGTCCAGGGGCTGCGCTTCACCGACCCCCAGACCCGGCCCCGCATCAGCCGCTACGACATTCGCGAATTCGTATATTGAAGCCCGGTTTCCGCGCCCGTGCGGTACAATAGGAGCATCCTGATTTGGGGAGCGCGGCATGTTCCCGTTGATGCTGGTCCTGATTTTTCTGAGCATTTCCACCGTCGTGCCTTGGGTGATTGCCGCGCTGATTTGGCGTCAGCGACGCTTCATGCCCCTGGCCGCGCCCTGGTTCGCCCTGGCCAACATCTTCGCCGGCGGCGAGGCGGTCATGTCCATGATCGCGCTCATCTCGCGCAACCCGCGCACCGTGTTCTGGGCCGAGGCGGGCTTCAACCTGAGCGCCGCGTTGACCGGCTGGGCCTTCTTCATGGCCATGTTGAGCCTCATTGCGCCGGCCCGCGGCTGGCTCTGGCCCGCGGGCGTCCTGGGCTTTCTGTTCACCGTCCCCCCGTGGTTGGGGGCCGTGCGGCTCATGCTGCCCCGCCTGCACGAACGCGCCTACATGATCTACCACCTGGGCGACTATCCGGTCATCCGCTTCTTCGTGCGCATCCCGCCCCAGGTGGAAGTGCTCATCTTCGTGCTGCCCGGCATCGTGTTCGCGGCGGGCATGGCCCTGGCCGTGGGCGTGTACCGCAACTCCTTCGTCCGTCAGCGCATGCCCATGTCCCGCCTGGTCCTGCTGTTCCTCTTTGCCGGGGCCGTGGTGTTCACCCACTGGCTGCATCTGCGCGGCCAGGGCATCTTCGCGGCCCTGGACCCCATGCCGGCGCTGATATGGACCTTCGCCCTGGCCCTGGCCTGGCTGGTGCTCAGCCAGCACTTCGGCCTGGTCATGCCCTTCGTCGGCCCCGATGTGCTGGAACGCTCCCGGGAGGGCATCATCGTCGCCGACCGGGCCGAGCGCCTGGCCTGGTGGAACGAGACCGCGCGGCGCTGGCTGAGCCTGGGCAGCGAGGCCGCCATCGGCCGCCCCGTGCGGGAAATCCTGGCCCCCTATCCCGCGCTGCAAGAGGTGCTCGACGACCCCGAGACCGAGCCGCGCGAAGTGCGTCTGGAACACCCCGAGCGGGGCGAAGTCTTCCTGGAGGCTTATTCCCTGCTGGCCACGGGGCGCAGCGGCCTGCACATGGGCCGCACCCTCATCTTCTACGACCTCACGCCGTGGCGCAAACTCCAGCAACGCGATGCCTTTCGGGCGGAAAGCGAAAGTCTGGCCCGCGACCTGTTCGCCCTCATCGTCGAGCAGGTGCCCCTGGAGCCCGCGCTGCGCCGCGCGGCGGCCTATCTGCGGCGCCCTCTGGGACGGACGCAGCCCCAGGGGGTCGGCCTGTGGCTGCTGGACGCCGAAGCCCAGCGCCTGGAGCGCGTCGCCTGGCAAGGCGACGGCCCCGAACCCGCGGACAGCGTGGAAGCGGATCCCACCTGGTGGGCGACGGACGCCACCCAGCCCGCGCCCGCGGCCTTGGCGTCGTCCCTGGTGCGCGTCGGCGCGCGCCACGCCTGGGCCCTGCCCCTGCGCCACGGCGAGACGCCCTTGGGCATGCTGGTGCTGGAGACCGCGGAGCCGCCCTCCGACGAAGTGCGCGCGGTGTGGCGCACCGCGGCCAACACCATCGCGCTGTTGGTGCGCCGCCGAAGGGACGCGCAGCGCCTGCACCTCATGCAGGCCGTGTACGAGAACATCCAGGAGATCGTCATCGTCTTCGATGCCCACGGTTTCGTGCTCGACCACAACCCCGCGGCCGCCCGCTGGTGGGGCACGGACGCGCTGAAGGGCCGCCACGGCGAGGAGATCCTGCCCGTGGACGCGGAACTGCGCGCCCAGATCATGGACACCCTGGCCCAGCGCGGCATGTGGATGGGCACCTTGGAGACCACGCTGCCCTCGGGCCAGGCGGCCATCGTGGAGATGAGCCTGGTGCGCATGCCCGAAACCGTGGGGGAGATGGGCGTCGCGGTGATCCGCGATGTCACCGAACGCGAGCGCCTGCGCCAAGACCTGGAGCGCCAAAAGACCTTCCTGGAGGATTTGCTGCGCATCGGGCGCACCCTCCTGGCCGCGCCCCTCTCGGTCAGCGAGACCTGGCGCGCGGTGCTGCGGGTGGGCCAAGACCTGTTGGACGCTTCCAACGCCTCCCTCATCCTGGTGGACGAAAACCTGCGCGTGACCGAGTTCTTCGTCGAGGAGGAGATTCGTCTGCCCCAGGAAGCCTATCAGTCCATGGCCCAAGAGGTCATTGACCGCGGCTTCGCGGGTCAGGCCCTGCGGGCCCGGCGGATTCTGTACACGCCGGATGTGGAGCACGACCCGCGCTGGATCTACGCGGAAACGCTGCCGTGGCGCTCGGTGGTCTCGGTGCCCTTGTTCTACCAAGAGCGCCCCTTGGGCGTGATGACCTTCTCGTCGGAGCAGAAGCACCACTTCCGCCCCGAGCATCTGCGCTTGCTCGACGCCGCGGCCGACATGATCGCCCTGGCCGTGTACAACGCCCGCCTGTACGAAGAGCAATTCCGCCTGGGCCGCGAACTGCTGCGGGCCAAGGAAGAGGCCGAGGATCTGCGCCGCCGCCAGGAGACCTTCTTCGCCAACCTGAGCCACGAAATGCGCACCCCCTTGCAGGCCATCTTGGGGTATCTGGAATGGCTGCGCATGGCCGCGGAGGGCTGCTCGCCCTACGACGCGGAATTGCAACAAATCGAGGCCGCGGCCCAACGCTTGTTGTCCATCGTCAATTTGATGCTGGAATATCGCCGCAGCCAGGAAGACGACCGCCTCTTGCTCGAAACCTTCCCCCTGGCCGAGGTGGTGGACGAGGTGCGCAGTCTGGTCGCGCCCCTGGCCCGGCGCAACAACGACCGCCTGGAGGTCGATCTGGAGCCCGAGGACTTGACCCTGCACTCCGATCGCCAAAAGGTGCTGCACATCCTGCTCAACCTGGTCAGCAACGCCATCAAGTTCACCGAAAACGGCCGCGTGGTCATCCGCGGCCGGGTGGAGACCGACGACCAGGGCCGAGAGTGGGTGCGCCTGGAGGTCGAAGACACGGGGATCGGCATTCCCGCCGACGCGTTGAGCACCATCTTTGAACCCTTCCGCCAGGCCGAGGGCGAGGCCACCCGACGGCGGGGCGGCACCGGCCTGGGCCTGGCCCTGGTCAAACGCTATACCGAACGCTTGGGCGGGCGGGTGGAAGTGCACAGCCGCGTGGGCCAGGGCTCGCGCTTCGTGGTGCACCTCCCCCGCGTGCTCACGAACGAACCTCCCGCAAGCGAGGAGTCTGCTTCATGAACGGAATCAAAGGCTGGATTTTGGTGTTGGGCGTGCTGGCCCTGGTGGCCTGGGGCGTGCAACAGGTCACTCAGGAGGTGAGCAACCTGGGTCAGGCCGTGATGCCCGTGCGCGACATGCAAGGCGCGCTGAGCACCCAGGTGGCCCAGGTGTTGCATCCCACCCCCACGGTGGTGCCCGACCCGGTGACCATCGTGCACCAGGTGCGCCAACTGGCCCGCCTGGAGACGGTGCAATACACCATCGAGAAGGTGGTCACCGCGGAAGCGGGCCAGGAAGGGCTTTGGGGCACCCTGTTCGGCGACCGCTTGCTCTTCGTGGCCCACGGTGTGGTGATCGCGGGGGTGGACTTGAGCAAACTGAAGCCCGAGGATCTGTGGATTCAGGACGGCGTGCTCTATGTGCGCCTGCCCGAGCCCGAGGTCTTCGTCGCCACCCTGGACAACGAAAAGTCGTATGTTTACGACCGCGACACCGGCCTGCTGACCAAGGGCCAGGTGGATTTGGAGACCCTGGCCCGCCAGGTCGCGGAGCAGGCCATCCTGGAAGCCGCGCTGGAGGACGGCATTCTGGAGCAGGCGCGGGCCAACGCGGAGGTCTTCCTGAGCCGTTTGTTCGCGCAATTGGGTTTCGAGCGCGTGGTGTTCGTGTACGCCACGCCGACGCCGAGCGCGCCGCGCTGATCCGACCTACCCCGCCGCGGGGGACACCGCCACGGCCGCGAAGTGCTCCTCTTCGAGGCGCGCCGCGGTGGTGGGCGGCAGGCGCAGGTAGGCCATGAGCGCGGGGTACACGCCCGCCAGTTCCTCGGCCATGCGCAGAGCCACCCGCCGGATGGAAAAGTGCGCGTTGGCCGCGCTGCGCAGTTCCAGCAGGTGGAAGGCCTCGCGCAGGTTCAGCGTGGCCAGCACCCGGCGGTTGTACGCGTTGGGCACCACATACGCGGCCACCTCGGGCCCCAGCGCGGCGGCCAGACGCCGGTAGGTCCGCGCCGCGGCGTCCATGGCCTCCCGATAGGCGTCCATCAGCCCCACTTCACACAGCAAACGCGGCACCGCGTACCCCAAATCCACCCCCAGGCGCTGGGGCAAGGGTGTCATCATGCGATGACGCTTGAACTCGTAGTACGCGCCCTGGTCCATGACCAAATCCCAGGTGGTGGAGGCCACCTCCAGGGCCCGCGGGGGCGCGTCGTGCTCGCCGCGGGCGGCCAGCAGGTCCGCGGCCAGTTCCGCGCGGCCCGCGGCGTCCAGGCCCCGCACATGGGCCTCGTAAGCCGCGTAAGGCCCCCGGCCAGCGTGGGTCAGGGCCGCGGCCAGCACCCGCACCTCGCCGTCGGGGTCGTAGTGCACCAGGTGCACGGGGTTTGGGGGGAAGCCTTCGGGAGCGGGCACGGCCTGGCTGCGCGCGGCCCAGGTCGTCCGCAGGGTCGCCCGATACGCGTTGGGCTCCGCGTAGCGCACCAGGGTGGGCGTCTCGGCCAGGGCCACCTCTTTGATGCGCTGGGCCAGTTGCCGCACCTCGGCCAGGGGATGGGCCAGCCACTTGCGCAGCGAATGGGCCAGCAGCCGGGCGTTGATGGTGATGCCCACATTGGCCACCGCAGCCGCGGGCAGCAAGAAACGGGCCACATCCGCGAACTTGGAACGCACCCGCCGATCCCAGCGGGCCTCGGACTCGCCCTCACGGCGGGGGTGGCGGCGGGCGATGGCCGCGCGCAGCGGCTCCCAGGCCCGCTCGTAGGTGTCCACCAGCAACCGCAGCGTGGCCTCGTAGTCCGCGCGCAGGGGATGCGCCTCCAGTTCGGGCGGGGTCACGAACGCGTCCGCATCCCAACGCTGGTAGCGGGTGGACTTTTCGGTGTAGGAGGCCAGGCGGGGCTCCTCCAGAGCCTCCACGGCCAGCCGGGACGCGCCTTCGACCGCGATGTGCAACACCGCGTGCTCGGCCACGGACGCGTGGCCGTAGCCCACCACCCACTTCTCGTGGAAGCGGCGGCTTTGGTCCGCGTTGAGTTCGGCGGCGATGGCGTCGAAGGGCTCAGGCGAGCGGGAGGTCTTGGCGAAGGCGACCGCAATGACTTCAGGCGGGTAGGTCTTGGGACTCAGAAGGTACACGCGCGGACGCACGGACATGGGACAACACCTCCCGGGCCCGCTGCACATCGCGGGCGATCTGGGCGCGCAGCGCGTCCACCGAGGGGAAGGAGCGCTCTTCCCGCAGGCGCTGCACGAATTCGAGACGCAGGCGTTGGCCGTACAAATCGCCCTGAAAGTCGAGCAGGTGCGCTTCGACCTGGGGGCGCGCCGCGGCGCCGAAGGTGGGCCGATAGCCGATGTTGACCACCGCGGGTTGGGGCTGGTCCGCGACCCAGGCCCAGGCGGCGTACACCCCGCGCGCGGGCAGGGCTTTGCGCGGATCCAGGGCCAGATTGGCCGTCGGGAAGCCCAAGCGCCGCCCGCGCGCGTCGCCCCGCACCACGGGGCCCTGCACTGCGTACCAGCGGCCCAGGAGTTGGGCGGCCCGCGCCACCCGGCCCTGGGCCAGGGCCTCCCGGATGCGGCTGGACGACACGATGCCCAGGCCGGGCACGGTCACGGGGCCCACCACCCGCACCTCGTAGCCCAACGCCTCGCCCCAGGCCCGCAACGCGGGCACATCCCCCTCGCGGTTACGGCCCAGCGCGAAGTTGTAGCCCACGCACAGGCACGGGAAGCGCAGCCGCGCGTGCAGGTCTTCGATGAACGCGCGTCCCGGCCGCGCGGCCAGGTCGCGGTCGAAGGGCAGGAGCAGCACCCCGTGCGCGCCGTGCTGGGCCAGCAGGGCGACCTTTTCGTCGGCCAGGGTGAGGTAGAAGTTCTCGTGCTTGCCCCGCAGCACCGCGCGCGGCAAGGGATCGAAAGTGACCACCACGGGCCGGGCCTGATATTCGCGCGCGGCCTGACGCAACACGGCCAGCAGGGCCTGATGGCCGCGGTGCACGCCGTCGAAGCCGCCGATGGTCACCACGGCCCGCCACGGAGGCAGTTCTTCGAAAGTGCGCCAGACCGGGATGGGAGCAGCGTCGGTGTTCATGCCACGAATCAAAACGCGGGGCTGCACGCCCCGCGCGGCGTCATTTCTGGGCCTTCTGCTGCTCGGCAATCTGCAGGAATTGCTCCACCAACTGCCGCAGCAGGGGCTCGGGCAGCGCGCCCACCTGCTGGTGCACCACCTGGCCGTTGGCGATCAGCAGCATGGTCGGAATGCCCCGCACGCCGAAGTGCTGCGCCCACTTGGGGTTCTCGTCGGTGTTCACCTTGGCCACGATGAGCCGGCCCGCGTACTCCTTGGCGATCTTCTTGAGGATGGGATCCACAAAGCGGCAGGGCGCGCACCAGGGCGCCCAGAAGTCCACAATCACGGGCAGGTCGGACTGCAACACGACCTTCTCGAAAGCCGCGTCGGTGACATGGATGGGTTCGGAAATCATCAAGACCTCCTCTTAGGGGTGATCGTGGGGTTCGGCCTCGTTTGCGGGAGCCTCGGCCGCGGGGTGCACATGATACTCGAAAGTGATTTCCGCCCAGGCCGCCAGGGTCGCGCTGGCCGAACAGTATTTTTCCAGCGACAGCCGAATGGCCTGTTCCACATCCTTGGCCTGCAAGCCGTCGCCGTACACATGATACACGATATGCACCCGGTTGTACACCTTGGGATGCTGCTCGCGACGCCGACCGCGAATCTGAATGCGTACATCGCGCACGGGCTTGCGCTTCTTCTGCAGAATGTACACCACATCGTAGCCGCTGCATCCGGCCACCGAGGCCAGCAGCGTCTCCATAGCGCCCAAACCGGCCTCGTCGCCGATGCGTCCCATCAGCGTGCGCCCGCCTTGCCCGTTGCGGGCCTCAAAGGCCAACGCGCCCCGCCAGCGCACATCCAGGACGGTCTCCTGCTGAGCCATGCTTTGCTCCTGAAGCCAAAATGGACATCGGGCTTGGAGTATACCGCAAAACGGGGCCCGCGGGCAAGGCGCCCGGTGGGTGCGGGTGCGTGCAAACTTTGTAGAAATGACCCGCTCAGGGCGAACCCCTCCCATCCCCCGCGGCGGGCCGG
>JAADEN010000089.1 GCA_013153375.1 Chloroflexota bacterium
GATGCGTTGGAGATGTTGCGCGAGGAGCATCGGACGGAGCGCGGAACAGCGAGGAGTGGGAAGCACTGAGCGAGGAGCGACGGGAAGGAGAGCCTCATGCCTCGAACGCTCTTTCTCTTGGGCGGTGGTAGCGGAATCCTGGACGCGGTGAACGAAGCCTTCGTGGCCGCGGCCGGACCCCGGCCTGCGCTGGCGTTGCTGCTCCAGGGCGGGCCGGGCTGGGAGCGTTTCTTGCCCCAGTATCTGGAGCCCTGGCTGCGCCGCGGGGTGCAGGAATACACCATCCTGGTGCCCGACCCGCGCGGCGAGTTGGACACCGCGGCCGCGGTCGCGGCCCTGCGCGCGGCCACGGGCATCTTCATCGGCGGCGGCAACACCGAAATCTACCGCCGGCTCTACGCCACCGAGCCCATCCGCACGGTCATCCGCGAGGGTTATCGGCAAGGGGTGCCCGTCGCGGGGCTGTCGGCCGGGGCCATCCTGGCCGCGGAGGCGGCCTTGCTGCTGCCCGAAGAGGCGGGCAGCGATGCGGTCGAGGTGGCCGAGGGGCTGGGCCTGCTGCCCAACTGCGTGGTCGGCGTGCACTTCACCGAGTTCAACGCCCTGCCCGATGTGCTCACGGCCATGCGCAAGGCGCGCGTGCCCCACGCCCTGGGCCTCGACGAGGAGGCCGCCGCGGTGCTGGAGGACGAACGCCTGCGCGGGATCATCGGCCGCGGGGTGTATCGCATCACGATGACGGATTTCACCGCCCCCGCGTATACAATAGAAGAGGTGGTCGTCCCGTAGCGCGGCCCGGCCGCGGCGGAGCCGTTCCCCCAGGAGGTGGGCCATGAAGACCATGCGAGCCTGGCGTTTACACGCCTACGCCCCCGCGGAGGAGGGGCCGTTGCGCCTGGAGGAAGTGCCCCTGCCCGAACCCGGCCCCGGTCAGGTGCGACTGCGGGTGCGGGCCTGCGGCGTGTGTCATACCGACCTGCACACGGTGGAGGGCGAGATTCACCCGCCGCGGCTGCCCATCACGCCGGGGCATCAGGTGGTGGGCGTGGTGGACGCCGTGGGGCCCGGCGTGACCCAGGTGCAGGTGGGCCAACGGGTGGGCGTGCCGTGGCTGTACCGGGCCTGCGGGCAGTGCGACTACTGCCGACGCGGCCAGGAGAACCTGTGCCCCAACGCGCTGTTCACGGGCTTCCATGTGGACGGGGGCTACGCGGAGGCCATGCTGGCCGACGCGGCGTATGTGCTGCCCCTGCCCGAAGGCATCCCCGATGTGCAGGCCGCGCCGCTGCTGTGCGCGGGCATCATCGGCTACCGCTCGCTGCGGGTGGCCGGGGTGCAGCCCGGCGAGCGGCTGGGGCTGTTCGGCTTCGGCGCCAGCGCGCATCTGGCCATCCAGGTGGCCCGCCATTGGAACGACGAGGTGTATGTGTTCACCCGCTCGCCCAAGCGCCAGGCCCACGGGCTGGAGTTGGGCGCGGTGTGGGCCGGGGGCCCCAACGACGCGCCGCCCGTGCTGCTGGACCGGGCCATCATCTTCGCGCCGGCGGGGGAAATCGTACATCGGGCCCTGGAGCGGGTGCGGCCCGGCGGCGTGGTGGCCATCAACGCCATCTACATGACGCCCATCCCCGAGATGCCGTATCGCCTGATCTACGGCGAGCGGGTGCTGCGCTCGGTGGCCAACGCGACCTACCGCGACGGGGTGGAGTTCCTGCAACTGGCCGCGGAGATCCCCGTGCGGGCCACGGTGCAGACCTATCCGTGGACCCAGGCCAACCAGGCCCTGGCCGACCTGAAGGCCGGCCGGGTGGTGGGCGAGGCCGTGCTGGTCATGGACCCGGCCGCGACGGCGTGAGCCTCCGAAGCCGAGCCGGGGTTGCCCAGCGCGTTTTGGTTTCGGCCCCATTCTGAAAGGCGGATGATGTGACGATTGTCATCTGGACGCGGGACAGATTCTTGACTATATTTGTCAAGGTAGTCAAGATAATCGCCACCACGAGGCTGTCATCATGCGTTTTTGGATCAACCGGCGCGCCGACTATGCCATCCGGGTGGTGTTGGGCCTGGCGCAGCATCCCCCGGGAACACGCGTCTCCGCGCAACAACTGAGCGAGGAGATGCTCATTCCGCTGTCGCTGCTCTATAGTTTGCTGAAGGACCTGAACCGGGCCAAACTGGTCCGCACCTACCCCGGGCCTAAAGGCGGCCTGGAACTGGCCCGCGCGCCAGAGGACATCACCCTGCGGGATGTGGTGGAGGCCATGGACCGCCTGCCGCAAGTGTCGGAATGCGTCGGGGAACCCGAGGTGTGCCCCTTCGCGCCCGCGTGTCCGGTGCGCCGCCGGTGGGCCCGGCTGCACCGCTTGGTGCTGCAGGAGTTGGAAAACACGACCTTCGCGGACCTGGCCGCGGAGGCGCGTTTGGGCCTGGCGGGGCTGGCGCAGGTCTCCGAGGATGTATGAACGCCTATCGTTGGGTCGTCCGCGGGGTGTACGGGTTCTTCGGCGTGCTGATCTTGGCCGTGGTGGCGTTCAAAGTGTTCCAGCCGGTGCAGGTGCTGCCTCGGGTTCGCCTGGGGCCGGGGTTCATCCTGGTGGATCAAAACGGCGCGCCGTTGACCAACGAAGATTTGCGGGGCAAGGTGGTGTTGTATTCCTTCTTCTACACCCGTTGCCCCGGCGACTGTTACGGCGTCATCCCGACGCTGCAGTATGTGCAGGCTCAGGCGCCCGCGGCGCTGGGCGACATCCCGTTTCGCATCGTGCTGATCTCGCTGGACCCCGAGCACGACACGCCCGAGCGCCTGCGGGCCTATGCCGAACGGGTGGGCGCGCAGCCCGACCGCTGGGTGCTGGCCACCCAGCCCGATCCGCAGCGGCTGCGCATGCTCATCGGCAGCGGGTTCAACATGTACTACGACCCGCAGCCGGACGGAAGCATTCGTTTTGCCCCGCGCTATGTCCTGGTGGACGGATGGGGCATCGTGCGCGGGGAGTACAAGTACGAGACGCTGACCTCGACCGAGGAGCGCATCGTGCGCCATTTGGGCGTCCTGGCCGAGGAGATTCGCAACAGTCAAGGCTCGGCCAAACTGGCTTACGAAGCCGCGCACTTCTTCTTGTGCTACGCGCCGTAGCGAAACCTTCGCGGAGGTGTCTCTCATGTCGTCAGGAGCCAAACGGGGCCTGGGATGGGCTTTGGGAGCCCTGCTGCTCATCGTTCTGGGCTGGTGGGGCTGGCAACGCTTCCGGCCCTACGCGTTCCACGGCACGGTGTTGCAGTCCGCGGAGCCCGCGCCCGACTTCACCCTCATGTCCGCGGACGGGCCCGTGAGCCTGAGCGACTTTCGGGGCCGAATCGTGATGCTCTACTTCGGCTACACCTTCTGCCCCGATGTGTGTCCCACCACTTTGTTCGAAGTGCAAAAGACCATGGAACTGCTGGGCGAGGACGCGGACCAGGTGCAACTCATCATGATCTCGGTGGATCCGCTGCGGGACACACCCGAACGGCTCAAGGAGTATGTGCAGTACTTCCATCCCTCGTTCATCGGCGTGACGGGCAGCGAAGACGAAATCGCCCAGGTCGCGACCCAATACGGCATCTACTACGAGAAGCACGAGGGCACGCCGGCCACGGGCTATCTGGTGGACCACACCGCGACCCTCACCGTGGTGGATCGCAAAGGCTATGTCAAGTTGATCTTTCCCTACGGCACCCCGGCCGAGGACATGGCCGCGGACTTGAAGTATCTCATCGAGCACTGAACCCGCTGGAGGCGCTTTGCCAACCCAACCCTTGCTCAGGAGGTTTCGGATGACCCGTCGCAACCTGTGGATCGGCCTGGCTGTGGCCGTGCTGGCGGCTTTGAGCCTGACCGCGTGCCAGAAGGCCCAAGGCCCCCAAATCGAGATCACCGACGCGTGGGGTCGGCCCTCGCCCAAGGTGGCCACCGCGGGCGCGTTCTACATGACCATCCGCAACACGGGCACCGAGGACGACGCGCTCATCGGCGCGGATTCGGACGCCTGCGGCGTGGTGGAACTGCACGAATCGTTCAAGACGCCCGAGGGCGCGATGGGCATGCGCCCCGTCCAGGGCGGCAAGATCGTCATCCCCGCGGGGGAGACGGTGGAACTCAAGATGGGCGGGCTGCACATCATGTGCATCGACAAACAGGTGGACTTCACCCCGGGCACCAAAGTGCGCCTCGTCCTGCATTTCGAGAAGAGCGGCGACATTCCCCTGGAAGTGGAAATCCGTCAGCCCATGAAGTGAGCCCGGCCGTTCAGATCCATCCCCCAACCCCCTAAGGAGGTGCCGCATGCCTTCACAACATCCCGAGGATTTCGTGCCCCGAGGCACATGGGTCATCGTGGCCATCTTCGTGGCGCTGCTGATCTTGATTTGGGGCTCGGTGTATTGGATGCTCCTCCAGTACGGGCCGACGGTTTGAGGAGGGAGGCGAAGATGAGTTCGTTGCACATTGACCAACACGAGAAGCGCTGGATCACCATCAGCATGGTGTTGCTGGCTGCGTTCGCGGTGCTCATCGGCGTGTCGGGGTTCGCGCTGGGGGTGCAGGTGCCCACGCTGGAGCAGAAGATCGACCCGACCAAGTTGAACCAGGATCCCGAGTGGTCCAACCCCGGCGTGCGCGAGATCGTGCCCGGCAAGAAGTATGAGGTCTTTCTCATCGCCCAGACCTGGCAATTCACGCCCCGCGAGATCGTGGTGCCGGCCGGGGCCAAGGTGACTTTCTATGTCACCAGCCGCGACATTCAGCACGGCTTCAAGGTGCTGGACACGGATCTGAATGTGCAGGTCATCCCCGGTTATGTGGGCAAACTGAGTTACACCTTCAAGAAGCCTGGCGAATACAAGTTCATCTGCACCGAATACTGCGGCCTGGCCCACGCGGCCATGTTCGGCGTCGTCAAAGTCGTGCCACCCGAAGAATACGGCCAATAAGTGGAGGTTGGTGATGCAGAACGATTACACCCTGACCCGTTCCGAAAAGCGCTTCATCGGCTGGCACCTCTTCGTGGCGGTCGCGGCGCTGGCCATCGGCAGTTTCTACGGCCCCATGCAGGCCTTCAACTACGCGGGCTGGAACTTCTACCCCTTGCTGCGCAAACTCTACATCGCCCGGTCCTACTACCAGGGCCTGACCCTGCACGGCGTGCTCAACGCGGTGGTGTGGACCACTTTCTTCATCCTGGGCTTTTTGACTTTCAACATGATCTACGGCCTCAAGCGGCCTCTCAAGTACCCCAAACTCAACGCGTTCGGCTTCTGGATGATGGTGGTGGGCGTGCTGCTGGCCGCGTACTACATCCTGGCCAACAAAGCCAGCGTGCTCTACACTTTCTACCCGCCCCTTCAAGCGCCCTGGCCCTTCTACCTGGGCCTGGTGCTGCTGGTCGTGGGCAGTTGGATCGAGGGGTACGGCTTCTACTTCACCCTGCACCAGTGGAAGAAGGACAACCCCGGCGTGCGCACGCCCTTCATCGCCTTCGCCAGCGTCGCGACCATGGTGCTGTGGCAACTGGCGACCTTGGGCGTGGCCATCGAGACGCTGTTCATGCTGCTGCCCTGGTCCGCGGGCCTGGTGAAGGGCATCGACATCCAGTTGGCCCGCACCTTCTTCTGGTGGTTCGGCCATCCGTTGGTGTACTTCTGGCTGCTGCCGGCCTACATCTCCTGGTACGGCTACCTGCCTCGCCAGGCCGGCGGCAAACTGTTCAGCGACACCATGGCCCGCCTGGCCTTCTGGCTGTTCATCTTGCTCTCGGTGCCCGTGGGCTTCCACCATCAATTCGTGGATCCCGGCGTCGCGCCCGCGTGGAAGTACATCCACGCGCTGCTCACCCTGTCGGTGGTGGTGCCCTCGCTGATGACCCTGTTCACCGTGGTGGCCTCGCTGGAGTACGCGGGCCGCAAGCGGGGCGGCAAGGGCCTCATGGGCTGGCTGGCCGCGCTGCCCTGGGGCGACCCCGTGGTGGCTTCGCAACTGCTGGCCGGCATCCTGTTCATCTTCGGCGGCTTCGGCGGCATCGTCAACGCGTCCTACAACACCAACCTCATCCTGCACAACACCGCCTGGGTGCCCGGCCACTTCCACCTGACCGTGTCCACCGCGGTGACCCTGACCTTCATGGGCATCTCCTTCTGGCTGGTGCCTTACATCACGGGCCGGGAACTGTGCTGCCGCAAGGCCGCGCTGTGGATGGTCTATCTGTGGTTCCTGGGCATGTCCATCTTCTCCGAGGCCATGCACTCGCTGGGTCTGCTGGGCGCGCCGCGGCGCACGCCCTTGGGCGAAGCGCCTTACATCCCGCCCGAATGGAGCGGCCTGCTTCTGCGGGTGGGCATCGGCGGCATCATCCTGCTCATCGCGGTGTACATGTACATCTGGATCATGGTGCACACCGCGTTCTTCGCCAAGAAGGCCGAGAAAGAGGTGGAAATCCAGGTGGCCGAGGCCATGACCGATGTGCAGGCCGTGCCCGAATGGCTGGACGCGTGGAAGCCCTGGCTGGTGGGCGCGGTGGCCCTGCTGATCGTGGCCTACACGCCCGTGCTCATCGACCTGATCTCGAGCATGGTTCCCGTGGCCGCGCCAGCGATGAAGTTGTGGTGATCCAACGCCACGGTCGCGGTCGGGGGCGCGGCGTTCGGCCCCGCTCCCGACCCTCACCACCCCTAAAGGGCGGTCTCAGGCCGCCCCCTTTTTTGGATGCTGCCTCATGGACCCCGCCGTCTCGGACCTGCCCCCCGAAGTGCGTCCGCCCCAGGCGTCCAGCCGCCTGGCCCGCCTGACCGCGCGGCTGGACCGCTGGACCAGCGCGCTGGAAGCCCCCCTGGCCCGCTGGGTGCGCGACCCGCGCTACAACCCCTTCTACCACAGCGGCACCCTGGCCCTGTGGGCCCTGTTCCTGCTGGCCGTCACCGGTCTGTACCTGGCCCTCTTCTATCACTTCGGCTTTCAAGCCACCTATGACTCCGTCGCCATGATCCACCGCAACATCGTGGGACGGGTCATGCGCTCGGTGCACCGCTACGCCAGCGACTTCTTCGTCCTCTTCGCGCTGCTGCACGCCTGGCGCATGTGGATCCAGAACCGTCTGCGGGGCCCGCGCGTGCTGGCCTGGGTCACCGGCGTGGCCTTGATGCTGGCTGCGCTGCTGACGGGCGTCACGGGCTACTGGATGCTGGCCGACGACCGGGCCCAATGGCTCCATCAGGGCCTGGTGCAAGGGTGGATGCGCTCCGCTTGGGGCCAGGCCTGGATCGTGCAATGGCTGATACCGCGGCCCGACAACAGCGGCTGGGTCTATCTGGTCGTCCTGTTCTTCCTGCACATCGGCCTGAGCGCGCTCATGGGCCTGTTCTACTGGTGGCACATCCTGCGTTTGAACGAACGGCGCTGGTTCCCCCCGCGCTACTGGCTGCTGGCTCTGACCGGCGTGTGGTTGCTGCTGGGCATCGTCTGGCCCGTGGAACTGCGCCCCGTATGGGACTTCGCCCACTGGCCCGAGCAGGTGCCCCTGGACCTGTGGTACCTGGCCCTGCTGCCCCCGTGGTTGCAGTGGGGCGGCTGGGCTGCGTGGGGCCTGGCCGGGCTGACCTTCCTGGTCTGGGCCGCGTGGCCCTGGCTGTGGCGCACGCCCCAGGCCGAGCCCGTGCGCCTGGATCAGGACGCGTGCATCGGCTGCACCCTGTGCGCCAGGGATTGTCCCTACCGGGCCCTGGAGATGATCCCCCGGCCGGGCGAGGGCCCCAAACTCATCGCCCAGTTGCACCCCGACCTGTGCGTGGGCTGCGGCATCTGCGTGGGCAGTTGCCCCACCGACGCGCTCACCCTGGACAACCCCACCCTGGATGAACTGCGAGAACGGGTGCGCCGCGCCGCGCAACCCGAAGACGGCGTCGCGCCGCGGGTTACTTTCGTGTGCCACCGCCATGTGCTGGCCCACCCCGAGTTGCTGGCCGGGCCCCTGTCCGTAGAAGGCCCCCAGGGCCCGCGGCCCGTGCATGTGGTGGCCGTGCCCTGCGTGGGCGACCTGCACCCCGACACCGTGGCCCTGGCCTGGCAGAGCGGCGCGGCCGAGGTGCAGGTCATCGGCTGCCCGCCCGACGATTGCGTCAACCGCTGGGGCAACACCTGGCTCGAAGGTCGGCTCACCCGCACCCGCAAGCCCTGGCTGCGGGTCAAATGGAAGCACGCGCCGCGGCGGCAGGACTGGGTCGCGCCCGCGGACCTGGCCGCGGCCTTGCGCGCGCCCCTGACCGCGCCGCCGGGCCCGCC
>JAADEN010000046.1 GCA_013153375.1 Chloroflexota bacterium
GGCGCCGTGGGCCCAGGCCGCGGCCACGGCCAGGCCCATGAGCCCCGCGGCCAGCCCGGCCCGCAACAGACCGTCGCCCACCGCGCGCCACGGGAACCCGGCCAGGGCCCGCCGGATGAACAGCATCAGCAGCACGGCCTCGATGCTGGTGGCCACGGTGTTGGCCAGGGCCAGGCCGCCGTGGGGCATCCACCCCCAGGCCCGAAACAGAGCCGCGAACGCGAAACTCAGCCCCAGGTTGAGGGTCATGGCCCCCGCGCCCACGGCCACGGGCGTGCGGGTGTCTTGCAGCGCGTAGAAGGCCCGGGAGAGGATTTCCACCAGGGAGTGGGCCACCAGGCCCAGGGTGTACCACAGCAGGGCCCAGGCCACCAGTTGGGTGGAGCGTTCGTCGAACGCGCCCCGCTGGAACAGGAGCGCGACGATGGGCTCCCGCAGCACGATGAGGCCCACCGCGGCGGGCAGGGCCAGGAAGAGCACGCCCCGCAGGGTGAAGGCCAGGCTGGCCCGCAAGGAGGCCCGTTCCCCCCGGGCCGCCTGCGCGGAAAAGGTGGGCAGCGCGGCGATGGCGATGGCCTGCGCGATGACCACCTGGGGCATGGTCATCACGGCCCAGGCCACCTGGATGGCCGTCAGACTGCCCTCGGGCATGGACGAGGCCAGCACCACATTGATCCAAAAGTTCAACTGCACCACGGCCACGCCCAGCCAGCGGGGCACCATCAGCCGAAAGACGCGGCGCACCTCGGGCATGTCCCAGCCCCAGGTGAGCCAGTAGCGCCGCGCGGGCAGGCGCCACAGGCCGGGGATTTGCACGCCCCAGTGGGCCAGCGCGCCCAGCACCGCGCCCCAGGCCAGGCCGTAGATGCCCCAGCGGGGCGCGAGGACCAGCACGCCGAAGATCATGCCCAGCCAGTACATGGTGGGCGCGAGCGCGGGCCACAGAAAGCGGCGGTGGCTGTGCAGCACGCCCATGGTCAGGCCGCTGAGGCCGAAGATGGCCGGGGTGAGCAGCAGGATGCGCAGCAGGTCCACGGTCAGGGCCTGCTGCGGGGGCGGGAAGCCGGGGGCCAGCAGGTGCGCGACGATGGGCTCCGCGGCCCAGGCGGCCAGCAAACTGACCACGGCCAGCACGGCCACCACCAGGTTGGCCAGGGCCGAGGCCAGCCGCCACGCGTCCGCACGGCGCTCTTGCACCAGCAATTCGGTGAGCACGGGGATGAACGCGGAGCCCAGGGAGCCGCCCGCGACCAGGCTGAACAGCAGGTCGGGCAGTCGGGACGCGGCGTTGAACGCGTCCATGGCCGCGGACGTGCCAAAGGCCTCGGACACCAGCACCTGGCGCACCAGGCCCACCAGGTTGCTGAGCAAGAAGGCCAGCATGACCGTGCCCGCGGCGCGGGCGATCTGCCCCCCGGCCGAACGCGCTGCGGCCGGGGTCGTGGCTTCGGCCCCGGCCGCGTCCGCAGATGGCGAATTACGCTTGAGGTCCGTCATCCGTGAACAAAGGCAGGTGGCCCAGCGCGATGATGTCGGTCCACTTGGCCCGCTCGCCCTCGGTGAAGATGGCCGCTTCGCCCACCACCTGCGCGCCGGCCTTGTCCATCACCAGGCGCATGCCTTGCAAGGTCGAGCCCGTGCTGATCACATCGTCCACCAGCACCACCCGCTTGCCCTGCACCAGTTCCCGATCCTTCTCGTCCAGGTAGAGGGTTTGGGGTTTGCCCGTGGTGATGGACAGGGTCTCGGCCGAGATGGCCTCGCCCATGTAAGGCTTGTAGGTCTTGCGCAACACCACATAGTGCGGCTGGTTCAGGCGCACCGCGAGCGCGTGAATCAGGGGGATGCTCTTGGCCTCCGCGGTCACCAACAGGTCGAAGTCCAGGCCCGAGGCCCGCAACTTGTCGGCCAGCGCGTCGGCCGCGGCCTCGACCAGTTCGGTATCGCCCAAAATGTTGAGGACCGCGATGCGCAGGCCGGGCTTGATCTGGAACAGCGGCAACTCACGATGCACGCCGGCGATGTCCACGGGGTAAGTCTCACGGCGGGGCATGGTTCCCTCCTCGCGTCGGGGGATGGTCACGCGGCCATTATACTACTCTTCCACCCGCCAGATGCGCGCGCCCAGGCCCCGCAGTTTCTCGTCCACCCGCTCGTAGCCCCGGTCGATCTGGCCGATGTTGCGGATCTCGGAGCGCCCGTGCGCGGCCAGCGCGGCCAGCACCAGGGCCATGCCGGCCCGGATGTCGGGGCTCTCGAGCCGCTCGCCCAGCAGTTGCGCGGGGCCGCTGACGATGCAGCGATGGGGGTCGCACAGCACGATGCGCGCGCCCATGCCCACCAACTTGTCGGTGAAGAACATGCGGCTGGGGTACATCCAGTCGTGGAAGAGCACCGTGCCCTGGGCCTGGGTGGCCACCACGATGGCGATGCTCATCAAATCCGTGGGGAAGCCGGGCCAGGGCATGACCGTGATCTCGGGCATGGCCTCGCCCAGGTCGGGCTCGATGGTCAGGGGCTGCTCCGCGGGCACCAGGATGTCGTCGCCCTCCTCGTGCCACACCACGCCCAGGCGTCGAAACACCAGGCGGATCATGCCCAGATAATCCACTCCCGCGTTGCGGATGCGGATGCTGCCGCGGGTGACCACGGCCGCGCCGATGTAACTGACCACCTCCAGGTAGTCAGGGCCGATGGTGAACTCCGCGCCGTGCAGCCGTTCGACGCCCTCGATGTGCAGGGTGTTGGAGCCGATGCCCTGGATGCGCGCGCCCATGCGCACCAGCAGGCGGGCCAACTCCTGCACATGGGGCTCCGAGGCCGCGTTGCGCAGCACGGTGGTGCCTTTGGCCAGCACCGCGGCCATGAGCGCGTTCTCGGTGGCCGTGACCGAAGCCTCGTCCAGCAGGATGTCCGCGCCGTGCAGGCCGTGGGGCGCGCGGAAGGTGAACCGCCGGGCCAGGCGGTCGTAGTCGGCTTCCACGCCCAGGGCGCGCAGGGCCAGCAAGTGG
The DNA here is from genome assembly GCA_013153375.1 of Chloroflexota bacterium. Classification (GTDB taxonomy): domain Bacteria; phylum Chloroflexota; class Anaerolineae; order Anaerolineales; family DRMV01; genus JAADEN01. Next base: position 3,012 of record JAADEN010000046.1, read on the forward strand.
GTGTCCACCCGCCGTCGGCCGATGACATCGCCGCCCGGCGGCGGCAGCACCAGGTGCCCCGTGCGCGCGCTCATGGGCCCGGCCAGCAAGATGGAGGCCCGGATGCGCTTGCACAGTTCCGGGTCCATCTCCGCGGGGCGCACGGTGCGGGCGTGCAAACGCCACGAACGCGGGCCCAACGGGGTGACTTCCACCCCCAAACTCTCCAGCAGGGCCCGCATGGTGTCCACATCGCGAATCTGGGGCACATTGTGCAGCACCACGGGCTCGTCGGTGAGCAGCGTGGCGGCCAGCAGGGGCAGGGCCGCGTTCTTGTTGCCCGCGGGCGTGACTTCGCCGTGCAACGGCACACCGCCTTCGATGACGAACTTGGCCACAGCGTCTCTCCTTGATGGGATCTGAGGTCAGGGCCCGGTGTCGATGTCCCTGGCCCAGGCCCGCTCGCGGCGATACCAGTCCACAAGACGGCGGACGCCCTCCTCGAAGGGCACCTGGGGCCGCCAGTCCAACAGCCGCGCGGCCTTGTCGATGGACGCCCAGGTGTGGGGCATGTCCGCAGGATGGCGGTCCGCGTAGGTCAGCCGCGCGGGCCGGTCGCAGTAGCGCTCGATGAGGTGCACCAGGTCCATGAGGGGCCGCGGGCGGTCGTTGCCCAGGTTGACGATTTCGTAGCCCAGAGGGCGCAGCCCCGCGAGGGTGCCGCGGGCGATGTCGTCCACATAGGTGAAGTCGCGGCGCTGGGTGCCGTCGCCGAAGATGCGCACCGGCCGGCCCTCGCAAATCCACTGGGTGAAGCGCAGGGGGCTCATGTCGGGCCGCCCCGCGGGGCCGTACACGGTGAAGTAGCGCAGCACCGTGACATCCAGGCCGTGGAGCGCGTGGTAGGTGTAGGCCAGCACCTCCGCGGCCTTCTTGCTGGCCGCGTAGGGCGACAGGGGCCGGTCCGTGGGCATGTCCTCCCGGAAGGGTGGCTCCAGGCCCGCGTACACGCTGGAGGTGGACGCGAGCACGAACTTGGGCACGCCCAGGCTGCGGGCCAACTCCAGGATGTTCAGCGTGCCGTCCACATTGGTGCGGTAGTACACCCACGGGTCGTCCACGCTGGCCCGCACCCCGGCCCGCGCGGCCAGATGCACGATGGCGTCGTAGCGGCCCAGGCGGGTCAGGGGCTCCAGCGCGGCCCGGTCGGCCACATCCAACTGCCAGAAGCGGAAGCGCGGCTGGGCCTGCAAGCGCCGCAGGCGGTAGGCCTTCAGCCGCACATCGTAGGCCGCGTTGAGGTCGTCCACGCCGGTGACCCGGTGCCCCTGGGCCAGCAGCATCTCCGCGGTGCGGCTGGCGATGAAACCGGCCACGCCGGTGACCAGGTAGTGGGCCATGCGCGCCTCCTCAGCCCTGTTCCGCCGCGTCGGCGCGGGACGCGCCCAGCACGCGGGCCACCAGTTCGGCCGCGGCCGCGAAATCTTCCTCCAGCACCTGGGCCAGCGCGGGGCGATACAGCGCGGCCGCGGGATGGTACATGGGCACGATCCAGCGCGCGCCCCGCTGCACGGCCTTGCCGTGCATCTGCCCGATGCGCGCGCCGGGGAAGAAGTATTGCAGCGCGAAGCGGCCCAGGGTGAAGATGATGGCCGGGTCCAGCAGGGTGATCTGGGCCTGCAAGAAGGGCCGACAGGCCGCGATCTCCTCGGGCCGGGGGTCGCGGTTCTTGGGCGGGCGACACTTGACGATGTTGGTGATGAATACCTGGTCGCGGCGCAGCCCGGCCCGCTCCAGGAGGCGATCCAACAATTTCCCGGCCGCGCCCACGAAGGGCCGTCCGGTGCGGTCTTCGTGATAGCCCGGCGCTTCGCCCACCAGCATGACCCGCGCGGTGGGCGGCCCTTCGCCGGGCACGGGATGGGTGCGGGTGCGGTGCAGGTCGCAGGCCCGACAGGCCCGCACCGCGGCCGCGATCTCGTCCAACGAGGTCCATGAAGTCATGGCAACGGGCTCCTCAGGCCGCATTCGCGGCGCATGATGAGCGCGTCGACGCGGCCTTGGGGGGTGAAGTAGTAGTGGCGGCGGCGGCCCACCACCGCGAAGCCGAAGGCGCGGTACAGGGCCTGCGCGGACGCGTTGTCGGCCCGCACTTCCAGGAAGACCCGCTGCACCGGGCCCTGCGCGCACGCGTAGGTCAGGGCCTGGCGCAGCAGCGCGCGGCCGATGCCCTGCCGGCGGTGCTCGGGATGCACGGCCAGGGTCGCGATCTCGGCTTCGGGCGGCGGCAGCAGCCACAGCACCACCACGCCGACGATGGCCTCGCCGCCCGTGTCGCTGGGCCGCACGGCCACCCACACCCGGCTGGAGGGCGCACGCACCTCGTGCCGCCACACCCGCTCGGACCAGGGCATGGCGAACGCGGCGCGGTGCAGGGTCGCCACCGCGGGCACATCCGCGCCGCGCATGGGGCGCAGCCCGACCCGCGCGGCCGCGGCGGACCGAACTTCAGACGGGATAGGCGGTCTCAGTGGCGACATAGAACGGCACCAGGGTGGCGGGGTCGTCCACATGGCCCCGCTGCCAGGATTGCCAGGCCAGTTCGGCCAGGTATCCGGCCCGCCGCGCGCACTGGGCGGGGCTGCCCAGGCGAATGTGCGGGTTCTGGGCCAGGACCGCGCGCTCTTCGGGGCTGAACTCGCCGCACACGATGGTCGGCTCCTGGATGCGGCGGCTGAGCAGTTCCGCGCTGAACAGTTCGGGGCGGCTCTCCGCGCGCCATTGTTTGCCGCGGGTGCGATACCAGGCCGCGGCCAGACGCCCCCGGCCGATGGGCACCGCGGCCACCAGGGGCACGCCGGCCTCCGGCGGGATGGCCGCGGCCACCACATCCAGGGTGAACACGCCCACCACGGGCACCTGCCAGGCCAGCGCCAGCCCCTTGACCAGGGCCATGCCGACCCGCAGGCCGCTGAACGCGCCCGGCCCTGTGGCCACGGCCAGCACCTCTGGCTTGTCGATGGCCGCCCAGCGCAGCGCGCGGCGCACCATGGGCGCCAGATCCACCGTGTGGCGTCGGGGCGCGGGCCAGAGCACTTCCACCACCACCCGCGCGCCGTCGTACACGGCCAGGCCGGTCTGAAACGAAGAGGTGTCCACGGCCAGGAGCATGGCTCAACTCCCCAGCAGGTCGTGCCGCAGCCCTTGCAGCAGGGGCATGGTGCGGGGCCCGCGAGCCTCGAACAGCAAGTGGCGCTTCAGGTCGTCCATCCAGGTGAAGCGGATGTCCATCCGGTCGGGCGGCAGGACCGCTTCGATGCGGTCGGCCCACTCGACCACCAGGGGGCCCTGGTCCCACAGGCTGGGCAGGTCCAGGTCCCAGGCCTCCGCGGGGCCGGCCAGGCGGTACGCGTCCAGGTGGAAGAAGGGCTGGCCGTCGGCCCGCCGGTACACATTCACCAAGATGAAAGTCGGGCTGGTCACCGGGTCCAGCGCGCCCCAACCCTGGGCCAGGCCCTGCACGAAAGTCGTCTTGCCGCTGCCCAGGTCGCCGAACAGGGCCAGCACCTGGCCGGGCTGCAGCCGCGCGCCCAGGCGCATGGCCACCCGCCGGGTCTGCTGGGGCGAATTGCTGATGAATTCCAACGCGTTCGGACGCAAAATGGGCACGGCCTACCTCCACGGCCCGGGGCCGCGAACCAACCAGACCAAGTATAGCATAGGGCCGCGCCGCGGGCGCAAAAGGTTATTGCCCCTGAGCCTGGGGCGGGCGGGAAAAGTAGCGCTGCCACAGCGGCTGCAGGTCCACGCCGGGGGGCGTGTGCTGCGCCAGAAGCGCGGCCCAATCCGCGGGCGTGACGATGCGGCCCTGATAAGCGGCCCGATAAGCGCGCAGGAACGCGAAGAAGGCCTCGTCGCCCAGGGTCTGGCGCAGGTCGTGCCAGAAGTGCGCGCCCCGCAGATAGACCGTGTCGCGGTACGCGCGCCACGACTTGAACTCGTAAATGCTGCCGTCGATGGGCCGTTCGCCCGGCTGGTAATAGTCCACCCGATAAGTCCACCACCACTCCACCGCGATGGGGTCGCCCAGGCCCTCGTAGAACAGATACTCGCTGTAAGTGGCCAGCGACTCGTCCAGCCAGGGGTGCATGGCCTGGTCGTTGTGCACCTGCGCGAACCACCACTGATGTGCGACCTCGTGCACCGTGATGGCCACCAGCAGCGACCAGGGCCGCCCGTTGTAGTAGTCGAAGAAATCGTAACTGACCAGCGCGATGCCGTCGTACTCCATGCCGTCGGGCAGGTCGGCCTGCACCACCACATATCGCTCCCGATGATAGGGGCCGAACAAATCCGCGTAGCGGCTCAGCGCCTGGCTCGCGGCGTCCAGCACATCCTCGCCGTACGCGCTCTCCAGAGGGAAGAAGTAGCCCTCGACGCGCACCTGGCCCAAAGTGCGTTCCAGGTGGATGAAATAAGGGCTGAAGAAGAACACCACGCCCCGCGTGGCATCCAGGCGATAGCAAGAGCGGTGGGGGACATCCTCCGGGCAGGGCTCGGCCTGCGCGTTGGTGGCGATGCTCAGGTCCGGCGGCGGGTTGTAGATCTCCAGGGCCACCCGCACATCGCTCAGGGGGTAGGTGAGATTTTCGCCCGCGATCCAGGGCGTGTTGACCCGCCAGCCGCGGTGCGGGTCGTAGGGCGGCACGAAGAGGTACCAGTCGCCCCACAGCACCTGGCGCGCGGTGTAGCCCAGGGTGCGCGGCGCGTGCAGGTCCTCGCTGGGCTGCAACGCGGGCAGGTTGAGGCGGTAGCGCAGGCGCAGGGTGAGAGATTGGCCCGGCTTCAACGGCCGGGGCAGCACCACCTGCACCGACATCTCCCGCAGGCGGGCCTCCAGGGGCTGCCAGTCGCCCTCGGAGGTGCGCAGCCACGCGCCCTCGAAGCGGAACACCCCCGGATACCAGCGGGGCTGGGCCACCAGGACCAGATCCTCCAGAGGCCAGCCGGTGTCGTTGGCGTAGTGCACATCCTCCCGCACTTCCACCTGCTGGCTGAGGAAGTCGTAGCGCGCCTCCAGGTCGTAGCGGGGCCGGGGCAGGGGCGCGGCCGTGGGGCTCGGGGAGGGCGTCACCGCGGACCGCGTGGGGCTCGGCGTGGGCCGCGGA
>JAADEN010000071.1 GCA_013153375.1 Chloroflexota bacterium
GGCCGGCCGGCGCCTGACCGCGTTCCTGTGGCGGGGGCAGATGGGGATTGGGAACCACGGATGAACACGGATACACACGGAAGACGAAACCGCGGATGAACGCGGATAGGCGCGGATGAACGCGGAAGAACTTGGCCAGAAAACTACCGGCTGACGGCTATCGGCTGACGACTGTTTTGAAACCACGGATGAACGCGGAGATGGATGGAAGTTTGAAATTGGTGGTTGGAAGTTGGCCTCCTGCCGACTGCCGACCTCCGACTGACGACTGTACCGCCGGCTGACGGCTACCGGCCAACGGCTGCCGACTGTACCCCTCGAGAGGAAGAATCGCCATGCCCACACCTCCCTACGGCCTTTGGCCTTCGCCCTTTTCGGTGACCGAACTGGCCCACTTGCGGCGCTTCGACGATGTGCAATGGGCCCCGGACGGCACGCTGTTGTGGTCCGAGGGCCGCGGCGCGCAGTCCTTGCTGCTGGCCCAGCGGCGCGCCCAGGCCCCGCGGGAATTGTTCCGGGACCGCAGCCTGAAGCCCGGCGTGGGCTACGGCGGCGGCGCGTTCGGTCCGGGCCCCGACTTCGCGGTGTTCGTGGCCGACGGACGGCTCTACCGCCAGCCCCTGGGCCCCGGCATGCCCACGCCCATCACCCCGGCCTTCGGCGGCGCGGCCGCGCCCGTGGTCTCGCCCGACGGCCGCTGGGTCGTGTTCGTGCACACTTACGAGGATACCGATGTGCTCGCGGCCGGGCCCACGGACGGGAGCCAGTGGCCCCAGCGCATCGCCCAGGGCGCGGATTTCTACATGCAGCCCGCGCTGTCCCCCGACGGCCGACATCTGGCCTGGGTGGAGTGGGACTTTCCGCAGATGCCGTGGGACGGCACCCGCCTGATGCTGGCCCCCTGGGACGCGGGGCGCAGCGGCGCGCCGCGGCACCTGGCCGGCGACGACGACACGCCCGTGTTCCAGCCCGCGTTCTCGCCCGACGGCCGCTATCTGGCCTACCTGGCCCAGGACGCGGACCGGGACACCCTCTATCTCTACGACCTGGAAAGCGGCCAAACCCGCGCCCTGCTGCGCGACAAGGTCATGCTGCCCCCCGCGTGGCGGCAGGGGCTGCGCGCCTTCACCTGGCTCGACGCCCGACGCCTGGTGGCGCTGGAGAACCGCCTGGGCTTCAGTCGCATCTGGCTGGTCACGGTGGACGGCCAGGCCACGGAAGTGGATCCCGCGCCTTACGCCTGGCTGCGTCAACCCGCGGCCGCGCCCGACGGGCAGCGGGTCGCGTTCCTGGCCTCCGCGCCGCACATCCCCGAGCGGGTGGTGGTGTGGCACCCCGCCAGCGGTCATTGGGACATCCACGCCCGGGCCAGCACGGAGAGCGTCCCCCCGGAGCATCTGCCCACGCCGGAGCCCATCTCGTGGCCGGCCGCGGACGGCACCCTGGTGCACGCACTGTACTACGCGCCCGTGCCCGCGTCCTGGCGCAGTTCCGCGCCGCCGCCCGCGCTGGTCAGCATCCACGGCGGGCCGACTTCGCAGCGCATGGCCGCGTTCAACCCCCAGGCCGCGTACTTCGCCAGCCGGGGGTACGCGTATGTGGAACTCAACTATCGGGGCTCTACGGGCTACGGACGGCGTTACATGCTGGCCCTGCGCGGCCGCTGGGGCAAGGTGGATGTGGAGGACGCGGTCACCCTGGCCCGGGTGCTGGCCGAGCGCGGCCTGGCCGATCCCGAGCGCATGGCCATCATGGGCGGCAGCGCGGGCGGCTACACGGTGCTCAATGTGCTGGCCCGGCATCCGGGCGTGTACAGGGCCGGAATTGACTTCTACGGCGTCAGCGACCTGTTCGCGCTGAACGCGGACACCCACAAGTTCGAGCGCCACTACACGGCCACCCTGGTGGGCACCCTGCCCGAGGCGGCCGACAAATATCGGGCCTGGTCGCCGGTGTTCCACGCGGACAAGATCCGCGACCCCATCGCGGTGTTCCAGGGCCTGGAGGACAAAGTGGTGCCGCCCGACCAGTCGGAGCGCATCGTGGAGGTGCTGCGGCGCAACCGGGTGCCGCACCTCTACAAAGTGTACGAGGGCGAGGGCCACGGCTTCCGCAAGCCCGAGACTTTGGAGGACTTCTACCGCAGCATCGAGCGATTCTTGCAGAAGTATGTGTTGGGGTGAGCCGCAGGGGAAGGGCAGAAGGGCGCGCGCAGGCCGCGAACGACGAGCGGCGCGGCCGATCCGTGTAAACCCCTCCCATCCCCCGCGGCGAACTGGCCGCCCGTGGGGTGGGGTTTTGCGGGCTGGACGCGAAACGCAACTGGCATCCTGCCCCTTGACAACCCGCGCTCGCGGTTCTAAAGTAGTAGCAACATCACCGGCCCGCGGCGGGCGCCGGCCCGCGCGGAGCCCATCCCCAAGGAGGAAACTATGCACCCCTGGAGCGCGTGGCGCAAAGCGTTGATTGATGTGGCCATGGGCCGCGCGCCCGCGGACATCGTCATCCGCAATGGGCGCTGGGTGAATGTGCAATCGGGCGAGATTCTGCCCGGCACCGACATCGCCATCAAGGGCCAACGCATCGCGTTCGTCGGACCGGACGCGTCGCACACCATCGGCGAGCACACGCAGGTGGTGGACGCGCAGGACATGTACCTGGTGCCCGGCCTGCTCGACGCGCACATGCACATCGAATCGGGCATGGTCACGGTCACCGAGTTCGTGCGCGCGGTGGTGCCCTGGGGCACCACGGGCATGTTCGTGGACCCGCACGAGATCGCCAATGTCTTCGGCCTCAAGGGCGTGCGCCTGATGGTGGACGAGGCCCAGGTGCAACCCATCCATGTGTGGGTGCAGGTGCCCTCGTGCGTGCCTTCCGCGCCGGGGCTCGAGACCGCGGGCGCGACCATCACGCCCGACGATGTGGCCGAGGCCATGCAGTGGGACGGCATCATCGGCCTGGGCGAGATGATGAACTTCCCGGGCGTGTACAACGGCGACGAGAAGATGCTGGACGAAATGGCCGCCACCGCGGCCGCGGGCAAGGTCATCGGCGGGCACTACGCCAGCCCGGACCTGGGACTGCCCTTCCACGGCTATGTGGCCGGCGGGCCCGAGGACGATCACGAGGGCACGCGCGCCGAAGACGCCATCGCGCGGGTGCGGCAGGGCATGAAGGCCATGCTGCGCCTGGGCTCGGGCTGGCGGGATGTGGCCGCGCAGGTGCCGGCCATCACCGAGCACGGCCTGGACCCGCGGCACTTCTTGCTGTGCACCGACGACTGCCACGCGGGCACCCTGGTGCACGAGGGCCACATGGACCGGGTGGTGCGGGAGGCCATCCGCCACGGCGTGCCGCCCATCACCGCGATCCAAATGGCCACCCTGAACACCGCGGAGCACTTCGGCGTGAGCCGGGATGTGGGGCTCATCGCGCCGGGGCGCTACGCGGACATCCTGCTGGTGCCCAACCTGGAGGACTTCCACGCGATCAAGGTCATGGCCAAGGGCCGCTGGCTGGCCGAGAACGGGCGCTGGGTCGCGGACCTGCCGCCGTACACCTACCCCGAGTGGGCCCGCCAGTCGGTGCATCTGGCCCGGCCCCTGACCGCGGACGACTTCCGCATCCCCACCACGGGGTACATGGGCCGGGTGCGGGCGCATGTCATCGGCGTGGTCGAAGGGCAGGCGCCCACCAAGCATCTGGTGATGGAACTGCCCATCGAGGCCGGGGAGGTGCGGGCCAACTACGACTACGATGTGGCCAAGGTCGCGCTGGTGGAGCGCCACCGGGGCACGGGACAGGTGCAAATGGGCCTGGTGCACGGCTTTGGCTTCCGGGAGCCCTGCGCGGTGGCCTCGACGGTGGCCCACGACAGCCACCACATGCTGGTGGTGGGCACGGACGAGGAGAGCATGGCCGTGGCCGCGAACAAACTGGCCAAGGTGGGCGGCGGTCAGGTGGTGGTGAAGAACGGCGAAGTCATCGGCCTGGTGGAACTGCCCATTGCGGGCCTGATGTCCACCGAACGGGCCGAGGTGGTGGCCGACAAAGCCCGCAGCGTGCTGGAAGGCTTTCGGGCCTGCGGCTGCGACATGGAAGACGCCAACATGCAACTCAGCCTGCTGGCCCTGGTGGTCATCCCTGAACTGCGCATCTCCGACAAAGGGCTGGTGGATGTGACGCGGTTCAAGATCATCCCGTTGTTGGAAGAATGAACGCCAAGCAGGGAGCAAGGAGCAAGGAGCGAGAAGCGGGGGAGCGCGGGCCTCGCACGCCGCTCCCCGCTCACTGCTCCCTGCTCACCGCTGCCTGAAATGTGATAAGATGAACGCGGGCCCTGGGACGGGGCCCGCATCCTCTTGCTTGTGGAGGAGATTCATGAGCCAGCCTCCGCTGCCCCCTCGCTCGCCCGCGCCGCGTCCGGCCCCTGCGCCGCGGGCCTCCAACCGCGCGCCCGGCGCGGCCAGCCTGGCCCGCTGGAGCCTCATCGGCGTGGCCCTGGGCTTTCTGCTGCCCGCGTGCGGCCTGAGCATGCTCATCTTCTCGTGTTTCGCGGGCAGCGCGCTGGCGGGCATGAGCGGCGCGGCCGCCGCGCCCATGTCCAGCCCCGTGTACGGCGAACATGTGTCCGGCCCGGTCAGCGGCCCCACGGTGGCCATCGTGCAGGTGGTCGGGCCCATCGTGAGCGAGGCCCAAACGAGCCCCTGGAGCACCAGTTCCCAGGCCGCGGCCGCGGACATCATCCCCCTGATTCAGCACCTGGAAAAGGACCCCAATGTCAAGGCCATCGTGCTGCATGTGAACAGCCCCGGCGGCAGCGTGGTCGCCAGCGATCGCATCTACCACGCGCTGGACCAGGTGGACAAGCCCCTCATCGTGTACATGGACGAACTCGCGGCCTCGGGCGGCTATTACATCAGCATGGCCTCCGACTACATCGTCGCCAACCCCAACACCATGACCGGCTCCATCGGCGTCATCGCGGTCTTTCTCAACGCGGAGGGGCTGATGGAGAAAATCGGGCTCGAGGCCGAGGTCATCACCGCGGGCGAGGCCAAAGACATGGGCAGCATCTACCGCGCCATGACCCCCGAAGAGCGGGCCTACTTCGAGAAGATGCTGCGCGCGGTGCACGAGAACTTCATGCAGGTGGTGGCCGAGGGCCGCGACATGGACCTGGCCCGGGTGCGCGAACTGGCCGACGGACGCATCTATCTGGCCGAGGACGCGCTGGAACTGGGCCTCATCGACGCGCTGGGCTACGAGGACGACGCGGTGGCCAAGGCCGCCAAGATGGGCCACATCGAGGGCGAGCCCCGGGTGATGCGCTACTACCCCGGCTATTCGCCCCTGGCCGCGCTGCTGCGCGGGGTGGCGCCCGATTGGTGGGGGAACTCGGCCGTCGCGGCCGTGGCCTGGCCCGAACCCCTCGGTCCGTCCCCCACCCTGCTCTACATGTGGTGGCCCTGAAACGGAGGAACGACCATGCCCCATCCCTGGCACGCTCTGCCTCGTCTGGACCTGGCCGCCCGGCCCACGCCGGTGCAACCTCTGCCCCGCCTTGCCGCAGTCCTGCCCGGGCGTCTGGAACTGTGGGTCAAGCGCGACGACCTGACCGGCCTGGCCTTCGGCGGCAACAAGACCCGCAAGTTGGAATATCTGCTGGCCGACGCGCAGGCCCAGGCCGCGGATGTGGTCGTCACCGCGGGCGCGACGCAATCGAACCACTGCCGCCAGACCGCGGCCGCCGCGGCCCGCCTGGGCCTGGACGCGGTGCTGGTGCTGGCCGGTGAGCCGCAAGACCCGGCCCAGGCCGGGGGCAACCTGGCCCTGGACGCGCTCTTCGGCGCGCGGCTGGTGTGGACCGACCGGGCCCATCGGGATCAAGCCCTGCGCGACACCGTGGCCCGGTTGCAGGCCCAGGGCCGTCGGCCTTACCTCATCCCCTACGGCGGCTCCAACGCCCTGGGCGCGACCGCGTACGCGGCCGCGCTGGCCGAACTGCTGGCGCAGATGCAGCCCGCGCCCGAGGTCATCGTGCTGGCCTCGTCGTCGGGCGGCACCCAGGCCGGACTGGTGGCCGGCGCGCGGGCCCTGGGCTATCCGGGCCGCATCATCGGCATCAGCGTGGACGAAACCGCGGCCGTGCTGCGCAAGCGTGTGGCCGACCTGGCCAATCAGGCCCTGGCCCTGTGGGGCCAGCCCGCGACGGTGCGCGCCGACGAAGTCGAGGTCGAGGACCGGTGGGCCGAGCCCGGCTACGGCGTGTTCACCCCCGCGGAGGCCGAGGCCATCCGCCTGGCCGCGCGGCGCGAAGGTCTGCTGGTGGATCCGGTGTACACGGGCCGCGGCCTGGCCGGGCTGCTGGGCCTGGCCCGCGCGGAGGCCTTTCCCCCCGCCACCCGGGTGCTCTTCTGGCACACGGGCGGCACCCCCGCGCTGTTCGCGTCGGCCTACCGCGCGGTGTGGTCGGCCTGAGAATCTTCCCCCGAGGTAAACCCCATGCCCGCAACCCCCTCCCGCGTCGTTCCCGTAGATATCGTCCAGGAGATGCAGCAGGCCTACCTGGACTACGCGATGAGCGTCATCGTGGCCCGGGCCCTGCCCGACGCCCGCGACGGTCTCAAGCCCGTGCAGCGCCGTCTGCTCTACGCCATGTATCAGATGGGCCTGACGCCCGACAAGCCCCACCGCAAGAGCGCGCGCATCGTGGGCGAGGTGCTGGGCAAGTACCACCCCCACGGCGACCAGGCGGTGTACGAGGCCCTGGCCCGTATGGCCCAGCCCTTCTCCATGCGCTATCCCCTGGTGGACGGGCAGGGCAACTTCGGCTCGGTGGACGGGGACCCGCCCGCGGCCATGCGCTACACCGAGGCCCGGCTGGCGCCCATCGCGCTGGAACTGCTGCGTGACCTGGGCAAGGCCACGGTGGACTGGGCCCCCAACTTCGACGGCAGCCTGGAAGAGCCCACGGTGCTGCCCGCCGCGCTGCCCAATCTGCTGGTGAACGGCTCCACGGGCATCGCGGTGGGCATGGCGACCAACATCCCGCCCCACAATCTGGGCGAGGTGGTGGACGCGCTGGTGTACATGCTGGAGCACTGGCGCAAACTGGACGAGGTGGGGCTGGCCGACCTGATGCGTTTCATTCCGGGGCCCGATTTTCCCACCGGCGGCGAGATCGTGACCGACGCCCAGGGCGACGACGGGCTGCGGGCCGCGTACAGCACGGGGCGGGGACGCATCCGGGTGCGGGGTCGGGCGCATCTGGAAACGCCCGGCCGAGGCCGGCAGCAGTGGGTGGTCACCGAACTGCCCTACACGGTCAACAAAGCCCGCTGGATCGAGCAGGTGGCCAACCTGGTGCGCAACGGCAAACTTCAAGGCCTGACCGACCTGCGGGACGAATCGGACCGCCGCGGCATGCGGGTGGTGCTCATGCTGGCCAAGGGCACCGACCCCCAGGCCGTGCTGGCCGACCTCTTCCGCCAGACCGCGCTGGAGACCACCTACAGCATCATCCTGCTGGCCCTGGTGGACGGCACGCCCCGGGTGCTCTCCCTCAAGCAGATGCTGCGGGTGTACCTGGAGCACCGCCTGGAAGTGGTGCGCCGCCGCAGCGAGCACGAACTCGGGCAACTCCGCCAGCGCCGCCACATCCTGGAAGGGCTGCTGCTGGCGCTGAAGCATCTGGACGAGGTCATCGCCATCATTCGCCGCTCGCGGCGGGCCGACACCGCGCGCGACAACCTGCGCAAGCGTTTCAAACTCAGCGTGGCCCAGGCCCAGGCCATCCTCGACATGCCCCTGCGCCGCCTGGCCGCGCTGGAGCGCAAGAAGTTGGAAGAGGAGTACCGCGCGGTCAAGAAGCGCATCCGGGAACTGGAGCGCCTGCTGCGCTCGCCCGCGGCCCTGCGCCAGGCCGTGGCCGCGGAACTGCGCGACATCAAGGCCCGCTACGGCGACCCGCGGCGCACCCGCTTGGGGAGCCAGGCCACGGCCACCGGACCCGTGTGGGTGGTGGCCGACGCCGCGGGGCGCTTGACGCGCCTGCCCGCAGGGGTTAAGCCCAAGACCTGGGGCCGGGACG
>JAADEN010000083.1 GCA_013153375.1 Chloroflexota bacterium
GGCGGCTGCCTGGGACGGTTGGCCTTGCTGCTGGTGGGCGGTCTGCTGCTGGCCGCGGTGCTGCTGGCGGCCTGGGGCGTGGATCAGTACGCCCGCATCGCGGCCACCCTGCCCGATGTGGACAACCTGCGCGCCCACGCGTCCCAGTTCGAGACCACCCGCATCCTGGACCGGGAAGGGAATGTGCTGTACGAGATTCTCGATCCTCACGCCGGGCGGCGGCGCTATCGGCCTTTGAGCGAGATCTCGCCTTACATGATCGCGGCCACCATTGCCACCGAGGACAAGAACTTCTACGCCAACCCCGGCTTCGACCCCTTCGCCATCGCGCGCGCGTTCTGGCAGAACTACACCACGGGCGAGGTGGTATCGGGCGCTTCGACCATTACCCAGCAGTTGGCCCGCGCGTTGCTCTTTTCCCCCGAGGAACGCAGCGCGCGCACCTACGAGCGCAAGATTCGCGAGATCATTCTGGCCGCGGAGATCACCCGCCGCTACTCCAAAGACGAGATTCTGGAACTGTACCTCAACGAGGTGTACTACGGCAACCTGGCCTACGGCGTCGAGGCCGCGGCCCAAACTTATTTCCACACCACCGCGGATCGGCTGACGCTGGCCCAGGCCGCGTTCCTGGCCGGATTGCCCCAGGCCCCCGCGGTGTACGACATCTACACCAACCGCGAGGCCACTTTGGCCCGGGCCCGGCAGGTGCTGGCCTTGATGTACGAGGTCAGCCAGGAGCAGGGGTGCATCGAGGTCAGCGTGTCGCCGCATCCCATCTGCGTGACCGCGGACGACATCGCCCGGGCCGCGGCCGAGTTGGAGGTGTACGACTTCCCCGAGCCCACCTTCGACATGCGCTATCCGCACTGGGTGATGTATGTGCGTCAGTTGCTGGAGGAACGCTACGGCGCGCAGGCCCTGTACCGCTCGGGCTTCACCGTGTACACCACCCTGGATCCGCAGTTGCAGGACGCGGCCCAGGCCGCGGCCCGGGAGCAGGTGCAGGCCCTGGCCGCGGAGCATCATGTGACCAACGCCGCGGTGGTGGTCATCCGCCCCACCACGGGCGAGATCTTGAGCATGGTGGGCTCGGTGGACTTCTACGACGAGGACATCGACGGGCAGGTCAACATGGCCCTGGCCCCCCGGCAGCCCGGCTCCACCATGAAGCCTTTCACCTACACCGCGGCCTTCGAGAAGGGCTGGACTCCGGCCACGCTGATTTGGGATGTGCCCTCGGAGTTTCCGCCCTCGGGCGACCCCAACGACCCGCGGCCGCCCTACAAGCCCGTGAACTACGACGGCCGCTTCCACGGCCCGGTGACGGTGCGCTACGCGCTGGCCAACTCGTACAATGTGCCCGCGGTCAAGGCCCTGGCCTTCGTGGGCATCTACGACGACCCCAACACGCCCTACGAGGACGGGCTCATCGCGTTCACCCGACGGCTGGGCATCACCACCCTCACCCGGCCCGATTACGGCCTTTCGTTGACCCTGGGCGGCGGCGAAGTGCCGCTGCTGGAGATGACCGCGGCCTACGCGGTCTATGCCAACCTGGGCCGCCGGGTGCCGCCGGTGGCCATCCTGCGCATCGAGGACAGCGCGGGCAACCTGGTTTACGCGTACGAGCCGCCTACGGGGGAACAGGTGCTCCGGCCCGAGCACGCGTTCCTCATCACCGACATCTTGAGCGACAACGCGGCCCGCACGCCGGCCTTTGGCCCCAATTCGCCCCTCAACCTGCCCTTCCCCGCGGCCGCCAAGACGGGCACCACCAACGACTTTCGGGACAACTGGACTTTGGGCTATACCCCCGATATGACCGTGGGCGTGTGGGTCGGCAACGCGGACAACAGCCCCATGCTGCACACCAGCGGCCTGACGGGCGCGGCGCCCATCTGGAATCAGGTCATGCGCGTCGCGGTGCAGCGCCTCACGGGCGGGAACCCGCGGCCCTTCCCGCGGCCGGCCAACATCGACGAGGCCGTGATTTGCGCGGTGTCGGGCACCCGACCGTCCAAGTGGTGCCCCGAGACGCGGGTGGAACTCTTCGCCGCGGACCAACCGCCCCTGCCCGCGAGCGAGGATCTGTGGCAGGAGGTCACCCTCGACACCTGGGCCCTGCTCTTCCCCTCGTCGGAGTGCGGGCGGGATTTCGTGGACACTTTCCTGACCATCAAGGTGGACGATCCCTGGGCCCGCAAATGGCTGGAGAACGACCCCGCGGGCCGCAAGTGGGCCAAGAAGATGGGCTTCGACCCGCTCTACTTCTACCCCGACCGCCAGTGCCGGGCCGACGACCCGCGGCCCAAGGTGCGCATCGTCTCGCCCGCGGACGGCCAGACCCTGCACGAACCCACGGTGGACATCCAGGTCGTGGCCGCCGCGCCCCTCTTCCGCCGCTACCGCTTGTGGGCCGAGATTCCGGGGCAGGACAAGCGCCTGGAGTTGTTGACCAGCGACCAGCCCGTGCCCGAGCCTACCGTGGTGTACACCTGGGACCTGTTGGACACCTGGGATTGGGACACCCTGCCCAGCGGCCCCATCCGCTTGGTTTTGCGTATGGAGGGCCGCGACCATCGCTACGCGCGGCGCAGCATCACCGTGGAGTTGGCCGTGCCGACGCCCCCCCCGACGCCCACGATCACGCCTACGCCGACGGCCACACCCACGACCACCCCCACCCCGACACCGACCTTCACGCCCAGCCTGACCCCCACGCCGTCGCCCAGCGTCACGCCTTCCCCCACGGCCACGCCGACCGCGCCCCCCGCGCCCAGCCCCACGCCGGTGCCCAGCGCGACCCCCACCGCGACGCCCCTCGCGCCTTCGCCCACCCCTACGCCCTGAACGGAGGGGGCATGTCCGCACCGACTTCGCGGGCCGCGTGGTCCACGGCTTACCCGATCTGGCTGCCGGTGCAGATACGCTACCGCGATCTGGACCCTTTGGCCCATGTGAACAACGCGGTCTATCTCTCGTATCTGGAACTGGCGCGCGTCACTTATGTGGAGCAGCGCATCGGCCCCGTCTCGCCGCAGGATTACACTTTCGTCATCGCTCGGCTGGAGATCGACTTTCTGGCCCCCTTGCACTTGGGCGACGAACCCGCGGTGGGCATCAAGCCGTTGCGGGTGGGGCGCTCGTCGTTCACCTTTGGTTATTGTCTGGTGGATACCCGCTCCGCGCGGGCCGTGGCGCGGGCCCAGAGCGTTCAGGTCTTCTTCGACCCCGCGACGGGCCGGGCCCGCCCTTTGCCGGCCGCGTGGCGCGCGCCTCTGGAGGCCGACCTCCGGCGTTTCGGCGCCGAGAACCCCTGCGCGCCCCTGGTGGACGAACGCGCTTCCGAAGCGGACGCCGCGGACCGCGGCTCCAGGGCCACGATGGAATAGATCGCGGGCCGGGCCCGCGTCTTCAGGCCGCCGCGCGGGGCCCGTTCAGCCGTTGCGGGCCTGATGAGCCTGGGCGCGCTGCACCACCCGGCGCACGCCGGGGCTCACATCCGCGCGCGTCAGTTCGTCCAGCGCGAACCAACGCACCGCGGCCGCGTCGTCGGCCGCGTGCGCGTCGGCCCCGCCGTGCAGGCGCATCAGCACCTCGACGATGACATAGTGGTAGCGTACCCGGCCCGCGGCGTCGCGTTCGATGTACTCGTACACATCGACCACATCCACGGGCTCGGCCTGCAAGCCCGTTTCCTCGCCCAGTTCGCGCCGCGCGGCCGCGAAGACGCTTTCCCCCAGATTCACCACGCCGCCGGGAAAGGCCCAGATCCCCTGGCCGGGCGGGTGGCCGCGGCGCACCAGCAGGACGCGATTCTCGTGCAGCACCACCGCGCCCACGCCGACCCACGGCCGCGTGGGGTAGCGGCGTCGCTCAGAGGCTGCTGCCGGCATGAAGGCCGTTTAGCCGAGCAGGCCGCCCAGGCCCTTTTGCAGCAGGCCCCCCAGGCCGGATTGGTCGTCCCCGCCGCCCTGGAGCGCGCGGGTCACTTGCCCCGCGATGGGCTCGGGCAAACGCTCGGTCAGGAACTCCAAGACCGCTTCGACAGCCTTGCGGGCCATGTCTTCGCTCAGGCCCGTCTTCTCGGCCACCATCTTGACCAGTTCGTCCATCATCGTGAACCTCCGAAGGATTGGAAATCGGGGTTGCCCCGGGTCTATTGTACTGCATCTGGGCGCGGGCCGCGGCGCGCGAGGGGCGGCCGGTTGCTCGCCATTTGGTTGCACTTTGCCGCGCGAGGTTTTCGGGGCGCGTGGAGCGCGGTATACTTGAGGGAAAGGAAAGAGGTTTGTCTTATGAAATACCATCGTTGGGTCATCGGAATCGGCATCCTGGTTCTGGGTTGGGGGCTCTTGGGCTTCGGCATAGGCCGGGCGGCCTCGGGCGGTGAGCAACTGCCGCCCACGCCCACGCCGCCGGCCGCCAAAGTGTACGCCCGGCCCCATGTGTGGCAAAGCCGGTTCGCGGTGCAGGCCGAGGCCGGGCCGGAGGCCGCGGGGACGCCGTTGCCCGTGTGGCTGCCGCCCGCGTATCCGCAACCGTGGGCTCCGACGCCGCACGATCACTTCCTCTTCGGCCGCGTCTTCCCGCCTTCGTACGCGGACCTGCCCATCGCGGAGTACCGTTTCGCCGCCCGCGTGCCCGAGTCCGGCAAAGTCCACGGCGGCATTGACATCCCCGCGCCCTTTGACACGCCCGTGCTGGCCATCGGTGCGGGGCGGGTCGTGTGGGCCGGCGAAGGCTTCACCTTCGGCCGCCCGCGGGAGGGCGATCCGTATGGCTTGGCCGTGGTGGTGCGCCACGATCTGGGCTGGCAGGGCCACGCCCTGTACTCCCTGTACGCGCACCTGGACACCATCACCGTGCGCCTGGGCCAGTGGGTGCCCGCCGGCGCGCGCGTGGGGCTGGTGGGCAGCACCGGCCGCAGCGAAGGCCCGCATGTGCACCTGGAAATTCGGATGCAGATGGACGACGAACCCGCGCGGCGTGCGCCTTTGCTCAATCCCGAACTGTGGATTGCGCCGCCGGTGGGCTGGGGCATGCTGGTCGGGCGAGTGTACGACGCGCGCGGCCGCCTGTGGGACGCAGGGCAAATCGTGATCGAGCCGCTGGACTGGACGCCCGAAGTGCGCACCTTGTGGCGCGGTCGGCGCACTCTGGTGACCCACACCTATGGCCGCAGTGGGGGGATTCTGGCCGACCCTTACTACCAGGAGAACTTCGCGCTCAACAACTTGCCCGCGGGACGCTACCGTCTGGTGATCGAGATGGACGATCAAAGATACCAATATACGGTGATGGTGTATCCGGGCCGCGTCACCTTTTTCATTTTTACCCCCGAAGACGGTTTTCAAGTGGTACAATAAAGAAAGAAGGGGCCGGAACGCGCCGGTAACCCTTGACAATTTGCGCCGTTGACATTATGGTTGATTTGGAAATCTCGCGTGATAAGGAGGTTAGCCTTGGCTAAAACGCGAACTCAACAAATGGTAGATCGCCTACGAGAATTGCAAGCGGTTTCTCCGGACATCGAAGCTTCGGCGATCGTAAGTGTGGATGGCCTGACCATCGCTTCGGCGTTGCCCCAGGGGATCGAGGAAGAGCGGGTTTCGGCCATGTCCGCGGCCATGCTTTCCTTGGGCGAACGCATCGCGATGGAACTCGGCCGGGGACGGTTGGAGCAGGTCTATATCAAAGGCGAGAATGGCTATGTCATTCTGATGGCTGTGGGCGACGAAGCCGTATTGACCGTGCTGGCCCGAGAGCAAGCCAAACTGGGCTTGATCTTCCTGGACATGCGCCGCGCGGTGCAAGAGCTGGAAGCCCTGGTGTAAACCCTCACCCCGGCCGCGTCCACTTTCCAATCCAATAGGGATCGAGGAGCCGCCGCTCGTCGGACTCAAGTCCCACTTCGGGCGCGGCTGGGGGAGCTTTCATTCACTTTTGCCGAACTCAGTACCTAAATGAGGTGGCGTACATGAGCGACAAGCGGCGAATCCCTCCCAGTGGTTATTACTATCCGAACAAAATCGGGCGGATTGCCTTGCAAGCCTTGGAAGAGGTCATGGGCACGCACGGCATGCGGGCCGTGCTGCGCCTGGCCGGCTTGGAACATTACATGGAGGAACTTCCGCCGGACAACCTGGCCAAAGAATTCGATTTCGCTGATTTCTCCGCCTTGAATTTGGCCCTGGAAGAAATGTACGGCCCGCGCGGCGGCCGCGGCCTGGCCTTGCGCGCCGGCCGCGCCGCGTTCTCCGAGGGCCTGCGTGGCTTCGGCGCCCTGGCCGGAGTGGGGGACTTGGCGTTCAAGGTCTTGCCGCTCAAGACCAAGTTGACCATTGGCCTCAAAGCCATGGCCCAGATCTTCAGCGGGTTTAGCGATCAGGTGACCACGGTCGAAGAAAAGGACGATGTGTTCGTTTACACCATTCACCGCTGCCCCGTGTGCTGGGGGCGGGCCAACACCAGCGATCGCCCGGTGTGCTACATGGCTTTGGGGCTGCTGCAAGAGGGTCTCAAGTGGGTTTCGGGCGGCAAGGAATTCCGGGTGAACGAATCCAAGTGCATTGCCAAGGGCGACGATGTGTGCGAGTTCATCATTCAAAAGGAACCTATCGGCTAACGAAAACGCGAGTGGACTTGTTCGTTCGGGGCGGCGTGAGCGCCGCCCCGCATCCTTTCGGAAGCGTTCCATGGCCCCCGAAACCGCGTTGATGATCATTCCCACTTACAACGAGCGGGAGAACCTGCCGCGTCTGCTCGAGGCTTTGTTTGGCCTGCCGTCGGGCCCGCGCTTTCATGTGCTCATCGTGGACGACAACAGCCCCGACGGCACAGGGCAATGGGTGGCCCAGGCCGCGGCGCGCCTCTATCCCGAGCGCCTGCATTTGCTGACGCGGCCGGGCAAACAGGGCCTGGGCCGGGCCTATCTGGCCGGTTTCCGCTGGGCCTTCGAGCGGGGCTACGACATCGTGGGCCAGATGGACGCGGACTTCTCCCATCAGCCGCGCTATTTGCCGGCCATGTTCGAAGCCCTGCGCGCGGCCGACCTGGTCATTGGCTCGCGCTACATCCCCGGCGGCGGCGTGGAGCGGGCCTGGCCGCGCTGGCGCAAGTATCTCTCCCGGTGGGGCAATTTCTACGCCCGCCTCATCCTGGGCCTCTCGGTGCGCGACGCGACGGGCGGCTTTCGTCTGTGGCGCAGCGCCCTCTTGCAGCGCCTGCCCCTGGATCAGGTCGCCACCGTGGGATACGCCTTCCAGATCGAACTGCTCTACCTGGCCCAGCGTTTGGGCGCTCGGATTCGCGAAGTGCCCATTTACTTCCCCGACCGCAAGGCCGGGCGCTCCAAACTCTCGCTGAGCATCCAACTCGAAGCCGCCTGGCGGGTGTGGTGGATGAAGTGGCATTATCGGCACTGGCCGCCCGCGACCGCGTGACCGCAAGGCGGGCCCGCGGCGTCCGGGGTCGGGGGTAGCGCCCACCAAGGCCGGGGCGACTGGGGTTCTTTCCATCCCCTTTGTGTGCACCCCCCGCCGCGGGGTGCAGGCAAACCATGTAGAAATAGCCGTTTGGTGCAAACCCCTCCCATCTCCTGCGGCGGGCTGGCCGCCAGGATTGATCCCGCGAGAGGCGTAGGCCCGTTTTGAAGGCCCCTCCCCTACGAGGGGAGGGGCGCGCCGAGCGCAGCGAGGCCGCGGGGTGGGGTTTTGCAGGCTGGGCGTGAAATACAACGACGCTTCTACATTTGCCTGCACCCTTGCCCCTCGCCCCGCTTGTCGTCCGCGGTAGCCCGCGATACAATGCAGCCATGCGCTCGTGGTTTTCCTTTCTCCGCGCCCGCGTGGGGCGCGTTTGGATGCTGGCCCTGATCGGACTGCTGGGCGGCTGCCTGAGCCGCAATTCGGCCACGGTGACGCCCTGGACGCCGCCCACCCCCGGGGCCACCCTGCCGCGCGCGACGCCGGTCCAGGCCGGCCCTCCGCGGCCGCCCAC
>JAADEN010000215.1 GCA_013153375.1 Chloroflexota bacterium
GCGGTCAGGCGCTCGCCCAACAGCAGCACGCCGATGACGAGCACCACCACCATGCGCCAGGGCAGCAGGCTGCTCACCGCCCGCGCGCCGATGCGTTGCAACGCCGCGATTTGCACCCGATTCGCGCCGTAGAGCACCAGCCCTGCGAAGGCCGCGAACACGGCCCAGTCCGTCAGGGTCAGATGCAGCCAGGGGCTCCAGTCCTCGCGCAGGAGCAGCGAAGCCACCCAGCCCACGGCCAGCACGCCGATGGACTGCACCAGGAACACCTCGTCGCCTCGCCAGGCCCGGGCCCGGCTGCGCCGCACCAGCAGCATGTAGAGGGACAGGCTGACCATGCTCACCGCGGCCAGGGCCAGTCCCAGGCCGTCGTGCGCGGTGAGGGATGCGGCGTGCACGCCGCTGTCCACCCGTGCGCTCAGGATGAGCCCCGCGCCCAGGGTACCCAGCAGCGCGGTGCGGCCCGTGTGGGGCGGCGCGGGCTCGCGGAAGAACAGCGCGCTGAGCAGGGCCACGGTCCACGGGGTCATCAGCGTGACCAGTTGCACATACACCGCGTGGGTGTAACGCGCCGCGAGCAGGTTGGTCACCGCGCGCACCATGACCACGCCGATGAGGGCCCACAACAGACGCTGGCGCAACAGCGCGCGCCACCGGGGCCGGGTGGTCAGCGCGGTGACCAGCGCGGCCGCGGTCATGCTGGTGGCCAGCAGCGACATACTGGGCAGGCGACTGACGGTTTGCAAATAGCGGGCCAGCACGGGGTACGAACCCCAACCCGTGTGGGCCAGCAGGGCCAGCAACAGCCAGCGCCTGCGGCCGGACGACGAGGCCGATGGCGAGGACGATACACTTTGCGGCATAGCGCGCCTTCAGGACGAAGATTGCAACTGACGAGCAATGGCGCGGTCCACCTTGCCCATAGGGTAGGAAGCGAGTTCGCTCACGGGCACCCAGCGCACGGCCGCGGCTTGCAAGGGCCGGGGCTCGCCGTGCACCCGCAGCACGGACAGCGCGTGCAGGGTGATGCGAAAGTGGCTGTACGCGTGGCGGAACACGCCCAGTTCGGGGCCGGGCTCCGCGTCCACGCCCAGTTCTTCGCGCCACTCCCGGCGCAGCGCGGCGGCCAGGTCTTCGCCCGGCTCCACCTTGCCGCCGGGGAACTCCCACAGGCCGCCCAGCATCTTGTGCGCGGGCCGTTGCGCCAGCAGGACCGTCTCCCCGCGGCGGGCCACGCCGGCCACCACGGTGTGGTGGGGCACCCGGGCCCGCCCGCGCTTGCGGGGCAAATCCGCGACGCGACCTTCCGCATACGCGCGGCACCAGGGCCGCAAGGGACAGTCCTCACAACGCGGCGCGCGGGGCGTGCACACCAGCGCGCCCAGGTCCATCAGCGCCTGGTTGAAGTCCCCTGCGCGGCCCGCGGGCCACGCGCCCTGGGCCAGAGCCGCGAGTTCCCGCTGGCCCGCGGGGGTGTCCACGGGCGTTTCGACGCCGAAGAAGCGGGCCAGCACCCGCCGCAGATTGCCGTCCAGCGCGAGCGCGTCGCGTCCGTAAGCGATGGACGCGATCGCGGCCGCGGTGTAGGGGCCGATGCCGGGAAGGCGGGCCAGTTCCGCGGGGTCCGCGGGCACCTGGCCGCCGTAGCGGGCCACCACCTCCCGGGCTGCGGCCAGCAGTTGCCGGGCCCGGCGGTAGTAGCCCAGGCCCTCCCACAGGCGCAGCACCTCCTGCTCGTCGGCCTGGGCCAGGGCGCGCACCGTGGGAAAGCGGTCCATCCAGCGCCGAAAGTACGGTTCCACCGTCTCGACGCGGGTCTGCTGCAGCATGATCTCGGACACCCACACCGCGTAGGGGTCGGGATGCGCGCGGCGCCACGGCAGGGCCCGGCCCTGCCGCGCGTACCAGTCCAACAAAGCCTGCACCCAAGGCGCGGGGGAGGACATGGAGGCTACCGCGGCGCGTCAGAGTTGGAAGCCTGGACGGGCCTCCACCACTTTGTAGTCGAAGTTGGCCACATATTCGCCCAGGCGCTCGACCACCTGTTGCCATTCGGGAGAGGCCAACGCCCGCCGCACATCGTCCACCGATTCGGCCAAGACGCTGGTGAGAATTTGGGGATAGTCCCCATACACGGTAAACCACGCGTCCTCGGCCCGCAGGCCCAAACGCTCTAAAGTGGGGATGAAATCCTGCACGATGAACTCGAAATACGCTTGTTCCCGGCCCGGCTTGATGTCCCAGGTCATGAGCAATTTGACGGCCACGGTTGCGCTCCTCTCTTGGGGTTTGGGCCTGTTGCGATTACTCCCCGAGACGGGGCTCCAGCACCACCACTTGCGTTTCGGTGGGCAACGAGGAGGCGGTCACCTTGAGCGTGGGTTGCGGGCGCACTTCCGAGACGCCCATCTCTTTGAGGAACCGCTCCAGCGCGCGGCGTCCGCTGCCCTGGGGCGTGTAGCCCATGGGCACCACGATGTTGGGCTCCAGCAGACTGACCACTTCCGCGGCCTGAGCGGGCTTGAGGCTGCCGTCGCCCGCGATGGGCAGCAAAGCCACCTGTACGGGGCCCAGGGCTTCGATCTCGGCCTGCGCGGGCACCCGGTGCAGGCCGCCCAAATGGGCCACGGTCAAGCCTTCGTAGTCCAGCGCGAAAATCACCCGCATGTCTTCCAGGGGATCTTGACCTTTGGGGCTGCGAACCTGGACGCCGATGATGAACACGCCGCCGATTTCGTACTCGCCAGCGCGATCCAGCACCTTTTTCACGCCCCGCAGGCCCTTCACGAAACCCTGTTCAGGCGTGCGGCGGCTGACGGTCACCACATCGGCCCGGCTCTTGATGGGCTTGAGCCCCACCGCGGCCGGGTCGTAAGGGTCGGTGAGCACGCTCGCTTTGCCCCTTTGCGTGAGGCGAAAGGCGTTGTGGCCGAGCCAACTCAATTCCATACCGTCTCTTCTCCTGAGGATGAGCACCGCGCGGGCCGGGCTTCGCCGCGACTACGCCGCATCCTCCTCCGCGGAGGAGGGTTGAGGCTTGACCACGCGGATGTGCAGTTCCCGCAGTTGTTCCTCGCTCACGGGCGCGGGCGCGCCGGCCATGAGATCACGCGCGGCCTGATTCTTGGGGAAGGCGATGACCTCCCGGATGCTGGGCTCGTCGGCCAGCAGCATGACCAGCCGATCCAGCCCCACCGCGATGCCACCGTGGGGCGGCGCGCCGTACTCGAAGGCTTCCAGCATGTGCCCGAACTGCTGCCGCGCGGTTTCCATGTCCAACCCGATGAACTGGAACACCCGCTCTTGCAGGTCCCGCTGGTGGATGCGGATGCTGCCGCCCGCGACCTCGCTGCCGTTGAGCACCAGGTCGTACTGGGTGCCCCGCACCCGACCGGGGTCCGTCTCCAGATAAGGGATATCTTCGGGCAAAGGCATGGTGAAGGGATGCTGGCTGGGGTCCCAGCGCTGCTCTTCTTCGTCCCAATACGCGAAGGGGAAGTCGATGACCCAGGCGAAGGCCAGCACATTGGGGTCGCGCAGGCCCAGGCGGTCGCCCAACAGCAGCCGCAGCCGGGCCAGGCTTTCGTTCACCACATCCGCGTCGGTGTCCGCGACGAAGAGCAGCAAATCGCCGGGCTGCCCTTCCAGGCGCTCCACGATGCGCTGCAGCACGCCCTCGGGGAAGAACTTGGCGATGGGCGACTTGACGCCGCCCTCGGGGGGCAGGATGAGGTAGGCCAGGCCCTTGGCCCCGTACTGCCCGACGAAGCGGGTGAGTTCGTCGATTTGCTTGCGGCTGTAGTGGGCCAGCCCTTTGGCGTTCAGGCCCTTGACCAGACCGCCCTTTTCGGCCACGGTCTTGAACACCCGGAAGTCCGTCTCCGCGGCCAGGTCGGTAATGTCCTTCAACTCCAACCCAAAGCGCAGGTCGGGCCGGTCGGTGCCGAAGCGACGCAGGGCCTCGTCGTAGGTCAGGCGGGGGAAGGGCTCCGCGAGCAGGCGTTTGTGCCCCGCGGTCTGCCGCACGATCTCCAACATCATGGCCTCGACCAGGTCCATGATGTCCTCGCGGCGGTCCACGAAGGCCATCTCCAGGTCCAGTTGGGTGAATTCGGGCTGACGGTCGCCCCGCTGGTCCTCGTCGCGGAAGCAACGCGCGATCTGGAAGTACTTGTCCACCCCCGCGACCATGAGCAACTGCTTGAGTTGCTGGGGCGACTGGGGCAGGGCGTAAAAGTGCCCGGGGTGCAAGCGCGAAGGCACCAGATAGTCCCGCGCGCCCTCGGGCGTGCTCTTGAACAGGATGGGCGTCTCGACCTCGATGAAGCCGTGCGCGTCCAGAAAGTCCCGCATGATCTTGGTGACCCGATAGCGCAGGCGCAGGTTGCGCTGCATGCGGGCCCGCCGCAAATCCAGATAGCGGTATTTGAGGCGCACGCTCTCGTCCACGGGGTCGTCTTTGGAAACCACGAAGGGCAGCGGCTTGGCCGGGTTGAGCACCCGCACCTTCTGCACCGCGACCTCCACCTCGCCGGTGGGCAGTTTGGGGTTCTCGGTGCCCGGCGGGCGGCGGCGCACCACGCCCTCGACCTGAATGACCCATTCGCTGCGCACATGCTCCAGGTCCGCGTGGGCCTGGGGGTTGATCTCGGGGCTGGCGACGATCTGCACCAGGCCGGTGTGATCCCGCAAGTCCATGAAGGTCACGCCGCCGTGATCGCGGCGTCGGTGCACCCATCCGGCCAGCGTGACGGTTTGGCCCGTGTGGGCCGGCCGCAGTGTGCCGCACTCGTGGGTTTTGTACATGACGGAGACGCTCCTCGCAGCGTGGCCTCGCGCCAAAAATCCCGCCCGACCCAGGGCCGATGCGGGGCGCGGGATGAGAATTATAGCACAGCGTGCGGGGTTGGGGTGGATTTGGACCTGCGCGGCCGGGCGGCGCAACCCGCTCGCCCAGTGGCGCGGCGGAGCGCGCCTTGCCCTCCCTGGGCGGCTTTGGTATAATGCCTGCGGCTTGCCCGCCGGAGGGCGGGGCCCGGCGCAGCCGGGGCCGTTCCTCGCGCTCCGCGCGGAGACTTGGGCAAAGGAGTACCCCATGGCCATCGACAAGGAAATCAAGACTTACCTCATCCGGGAGTTTCAGCGCGACCCCAACGATACCGGGTCGCCTGAGGTGCAGATTGCGCTGCTCACCTACCGCATCAACCGCCTGACCGAACACCTCAAACAGCACAAGCACGACGAGCATTCTCGCCGCGGCCTGCTGAAGATGGTGGGCAAGCGTCGTCGGCTGCTGCGCTACCTGCGCCAGAAGGACTACAACCGCTATGTCATGGTGACCGACAAACTGGGCATCCGGCGGAAGATGTAGTCCCATTCTACCGGCTGGGGGACGGAGGCGAGCCTTCGACACAGGCGCACGATCTGAGGGTTGTCTCGCGCTGCGCCGCGCGGCCCGGCCGACGCCTACGCGTCGGCTTTTGGTCGTTGCCCTGCCGCCCAGCCCCGCCTCCCAAGTCTGCCCGCCGCGGTTGGGCATTGGTTCCTGCCGAGCGCTCGCGCGTTCGGCGCGCGCCAGTACCTGACCGGGCGGGCCGTTCACCGTTCGCATTCCCACTCAGGAGGACCCTATGACATCCAACGGCAAGCCCAAAGGGTATCGCTACGAAACCCAGGTTGGCGACGAAACCGTCATCATCGAAACCGGCAAACTGGCCTTCCAGGCCAACGCCGCGGTCACGGTGCGCATGGGCGACACCATGGTCTTCGCCGCGGCCACCATGAGCGACGAGCCCCGGGAGGACCTGGACTTCTTCCCCCTGCGGGTGGACTACGAGGAACGCCTGTACGCGGGCGGCCGTATCCCCGGCTCTTTCTTCCGCCGAGAGGGCCGGCCCTCGGAAGAGGCCATCCTCACCGCCCGCCTGGTGGACCGCCCCATCCGCCCCCTGTTCCCCAAGGACCTGCGCAACGACATCCAGGTCATCATCTACTCCCTCTCGGTGGACGACGAGCACCCCCTGGACATCCTGGCCGTCAACGCCGCGTCCGCGGCCCTGATGATCTCCGACATCCCCTGGAACGGGCCCATCGCCGCGGTGCGAGTGGGCCGCATCAACGGCGAGTTCGTGGTCAACCCCACCTTCAGCCAACTCAAAGAGTCGGACCTGGACCTGCGCATCGCGGGCACCCGCGACGCCATCATCATGGTCGAGGCCGGGGCCCGGGAGGTGGCCGAGGATGTGATGGTGGACGCGCTCACCTTCGGCCATCAGGCGTTGCAGCCCTTGCTGGACCTGCAGGAACGCATGGCCGCAGAAATCGGCAAGCCCAAGGCCGAATACAAGCCTTTCGTGGTGCCCGAGGAACTGGTCGCGGCCATCGGCGAGCGCATCGCGGACCGCATCGTGACCGAAGTGCTCGACCCGACCCTGCGCAAACGGGAGCGCAACCGGGCCATCAACCGCTTGCGGCAAGAGATGATCGAAACCTTCGCCGCGCTGACCGACGACGAAGGCGCGGCCCTGTACACGCCGGGGCAGATCAAAGCCGCGTTCGAAGAAGTGCTCAAGCAGGTTATGCGCCGACGCATCCTCGAGACGGGCGTGCGGGCCGACGGGCGGCGCATGGACGAAATTCGCCCCATCTGGGCCGAGGTGGACATCAGCCCGCGGGCCCACGGTTCGGGGCTGTTCACCCGCGGCGAGACCCAGGTGCTCACCCTGTGCACCCTGGGCACCCCGCGCGAAGCCCAAGAGTTGGACAACCTGACGCCCACCGAAAGCAAACGCTACATCCATCACTACAACTTCCCGCCCTTCTCCACGGGCGAGGTGCGGCCCCTGCGGGGCGCGTCGCGCCGCGAGATCGGCCACGGCGCGCTGGCCGAGCGGGCCTTGCTGCCCGTCATCCCGCCCGAAGAGGAGTTCCCCTACACCCTGCGCCTGGTCTCCGAGGTGCTCTCGTCCAACGGCTCCACCTCCATGGCCTCGGTGTGCGGTTCCACCCTGGCCCTGATGGACACGGGCGTGCCCATCAAAGCGCCCGTGGCCGGCATCGCCATGGGCCTCATCAAAGAGGGCGACCGATATGTGGTGCTGACCGACATCCTGGGCCTGGAGGACATGCTGGGCGACATGGACTTCAAGGTCGCGGGCACCGAGCAGGGCATCACCGCGCTGCAGATGGACATCAAAATCTCGGGCCTGACCCGGGAGATCATGGCCCAGGCCCTCTCCCAGGCCCGGGACGCACGGCTGCATGTGCTGGGCAAGATGCTGGAGGTCATCCCGGAGCCGCGGCCCGAACTCAAGCCCCATGTGCCGCGCATGATCACTCTGTTCATCCCCGTGGATCGCATCGGCGCGGTCATCGGCCCCGGCGGACGGGTGATTCGGGCCCTGCAAGACGAGACGGGCACCAAGATCGACATCATGGAAGACGGTCGGGTCTTCATCGCCGCGGTGGATCAGGCCGGCGCGCAAGAGGCCCAGCGGCGCATCGAGGCCCTGACCGAGGTGCCCGAAGAGGGACGCATCTACACGGGCCGGGTGGTGCGCATCACCGACTTCGGCGCCATCGTCGAGATCCTGCCCAACACCAGCGGCATGGTGCACATCTCGCAACTCGCGCCCGGCCGGGTGGAAAAGGTCGAGGATGTGGTCAAGGTCGGCGACGAGATTCAGGTCATGGTCACCAAGATCGACCCGTCCTCGGGCAAGATTCGCCTGTCGCGGCAGGCCGTGATCGAAGGCTGGACCCTGGAAGAGGCCCAGGCCAACGACCGGGGCATCAGCGGTCGAGGTGGGGGACGCTCCTCCGGGCGCGGCGGCCGCGGTGGCGACCGACGGGGTGGTTCGTCCCGGCGGG
>JAADEN010000066.1 GCA_013153375.1 Chloroflexota bacterium
ATGAGGGTCAGCCCCAGGGGCGCCCAGACGAGCCCACGGCGCGAGCCGCCCGTGGCGCGGCTCCACGCGGCCGCGCCGCGCACCGCGAGCAGGCCCCAGGCCCACCACACGCCTTCCAGCAGGCGGCGCTGCACCGAGGTGGGCAGCCCGGCCAGGAGCGCGACGGCCACGAGCCAAAAAGCCAGCGCGCGGGCCGCCACGGAGTGTTCCCCCCGCCAGGAGGCCCAGCCGCGCACCACCCACGGCAGCCAGGGCGCATAGGCCAGCGCGAAGGCCGGCCAGGGCACCAGGCGGACATTGTTCTGCGCATCCCAGGCCCGCACCACGGGGTCGGCGGCCCGGGCCCAGAGCATGAAGCCCCAATAGGCCGTCCAGAGCAGCGCGGCCAGGGCCAGGGTGACGAGCCGGGCGCGGGCCGCGGGTTCGCGGCGGCGCAGCCACGCGGTCGCGGTCCACAGCAGCGCCAGGGGCACGATGTAGAGGGGCTGGAAGAGGAGCAGGGCCCCGGCCGCGGCCCAGGCGCGGCCGAAGCGGTCGTGCGCGTAGGCCCACCAGGCGTAGAGCCACAGGGCCCGGGCCGCGGTCAGGTGCGGCAGGCCCCACACCGCGAGAAAGCCGAAGGCTTCGGGCGCGTAGAAACTCAGGGGCGCCCAGCCCAGGCGCTGGCCCAGGCCCAGGGGGTACAGCAGCCAGCCCAGGCCGCCGCCCAGCAGGGTCCACAGCGCGACCGCGGCCTGGCCGCGGGGCCAGGCGGGCAGCAGCCAGGTCAGCACCCGGTGCAGCGCGGCCACCAGGCCCGCGAGCGCGGCCAGACGGAAGATATGGAAGAGCAGCACGAAGGCCGTGTGGGGCGAGCGGGGGTGTAGCAGGTGCCCCAGGGCCAGGTAGGCGGTGAACGCGGGCAGGCCCACGGTGGGTTCGGTGGTGTAAGGCGTGCGGAAGAGCCACGCGCCGCTGGCGCCCAGGCGCATCTTGGCGATGTAACTCAGGCCGTCGTCCACCGCGAAGAGGAAGCCGGTGAAGGCCCACTGCGCGTCCGCGTGGGCCGCGGCCCGCACATAGGGCGCGCTGGTGAGCGCGGCCACCAGCAGGCCCACCCACCAGGGCCACGCGGCCGCGCGGCGTCCGGCCCGGCCGCGGGAGATCTCGCGCCGCGCTTCAGTCCGCCACCAGCGGGACATGGGGGTTGTACAGGTGCTCGCGGATGTTCATCACCCGCCGCCGGAAGTGGGCGTCCCGCTCCAGTTGGTCCGCGACCTTGCGCACGCCGTGCATGATGGTGGAGTGGTCGCGGCCGCCCAGCAGTTCGCCGATGCGGGGCAGGGAGAGCCCGGCCTCTTCGCGCAGCAGGTACATGGCCACCTGGCGGGGCACGGCCACCCGCCGCGAGCGGCCCTTGGCCTGCAATTCGGCCACGCTCACGCCGTAGGCCTGGGCCACGGCCTCGAGCACTTTGTCGGCCACCACCTTGCGCCGGCGGGGCAGCAGGTCGGCCAGGGCCTCGGCCGCGGTGGCCTCGTTCAGCGGTTTGCCCCACAGGTCGTGGTAGGCCAGCACCCGGGTCAGCGCGCCCTCCAGTTCACGGATGTTGGAGGTCATGCGCCGGGCGATGAACTCCAGCACTTCCCGGGGCACGGGGCGGCCCATGCGGGTGGCCTTGAACTGCAAAATGGCCAGGCGGGTTTCCAGGTCGGGCGGCTGGATGTCGGCCATCAGGCCCCACTCGAAGCGGGAGCGCAGGCGCTCTTCCAGCGTGGCCATGGCCTTGGGCGGCCGGTCCGAGGTGAGCACGATCTGCCGCCCCTGGCCGTGCAGCGCGTTGAAGGTGTGGAAGAACTCCTCTTGCGTGCTCTCCTTGCCGCTCAGGAACTGCACATCGTCCACCAGCAGCAGGTCCACCTGGCGGTACTTCTCCCGGAAGGCCGCGGTGCGCCGCTCGCGGATGGCGGTGATGAGTTCGTTGACGAAGTCCTCGGCCGAGACATAGAGCACCCGCAGGCCCTGGCGCGCGGCCACATGGCCGATGGCGTGCAGCAAGTGAGTCTTGCCCAGGCCCACGCCGCCGTAGATGAACAGGGGATTGTACTGCTGGCCGGGGTTGTCGGCCACCGCGCGGCTGGCCGCGAAGGCCAGGCGGTTGTTGGGCCCCTCGACGAAGGTCTCGAAGGTGTACTCGGGCCGCAGTCCGGCCGCGGCCGCGCCTTCCGCGGCGGAGATCGCGCGCGCCTCCGCGGGCTGCACCTCGTCCAGGTCCATCTCATCGTCCGCTGCGAAGACCTCTTCCGGCGTTGGGGCGGGCGCGGCGGTCGCGGATCCGTGCCCGTTGCCGTTGCGGAGGAGGACGAACTCCACCCGGGCCTGGGGCGCGTGCAGCAGCAGGCGCAGTTTGGGTTCCACCAGGCCCGGCAAGCGCGCCTGAAGCCAGTCGCGGGTGAACGCGTTGCGCACGCCCACTTGCAGGGTCGCGCCGTCCCAGGCCAGGGCCTGGGTTTCGCGCACCCAGGCGTCGAAGGTGGGGCGCGGGATTTCGTGTTGCAGTTGGCGCAGGACCACTTGCCAGATGTGGCGCAGATCGGGCTGGCCGTGCTCGACGGTAGCGGGCATGGATGCGACCAAGGTCATTGCGGCGCTCCTCAGGACGATGGATGGGCCTCCCCGTGAGGGCGGTCAAAAGCAGCGGAAGGCGAGCCCTCCCTGTTCAACGGGGCCTTATTGTAGGCAAGGTTGGGGCCGGAAGGCAAGGGATTTGACCGACCGAATCTTAAAAATCGACGCAGATTTAAGGTTTGGTATGTTAAAGCATTGTCCCTTTGCGGATAGTCCTCTTACGCCCCCCAAACTCGGGATATTTGGCCGCGAAAAGGGCCTCTCGCCCCACATGTGGGGCCTTTGCGCTTCGGGGAAGGGGAGCCTTATCTCCCAAAAGCGTAATTTGCGTTGGGGCGGTCAAAATTTGCGCGCGCGGCCGCGCAAGTTATATGTGAACGCGGCGTCGCGCGGGCCCAAAAACACGCGTTCTAATCATCTGCTGAGAAAGAGGGCCGGGTGCGGGCCAGCAAAGTCTCAAACAGGGCTTCGTAGGCCGCCGCGGTGCGGCTCGGATGGAACTGCCGCCGCACGGCCTCGGGGTCGCCGCGGTAGGCTTCGGGGTTGCTCAGCACCCGGATGAGGGCCCGGGCCAGGCTGTCCGCGTCGCCCACTTCCGCGATCTCGCCCATGCCCGTCATGCGCACGGGCTGCCGCACGCCGGGCAGGTTCGAGGCCACCACCGGGACGCCGTTCATCATGGCCTCGATCTGCACCAGGCCGAAACTCTCGGTGGAGTTCAGGCTGGGCAGCACCAGGACATCCAGGTTGGGGTAGTAAGCCGCCATCTCCGCAGGCGAGAGCAGGCCCAGGAAGCGCCAATGTCCCTGGGCCTCCAGCGCGCGGGCCCGGGGCAGCACCCGCTCGCGGTACGCCTCCTCGCCCAGCACATTCTCGTAAGGCCCCGCGTACCACACCAGCGCGTCGGGGAAGCGCTCCAGCACCTGGGGCAGCGCGTCCAGCAGCACCTCGACGCCCTTCTCCGCGGCCAGCCGCGCGGCCATGCCGATGACGGGCCGCCGGTTCTCGGGGTTGAAGCGCTGCCGCAGCGCGGCCACCTCCTCGGGCGAGGCCGGGGGCAGTTCCACCGGCGGCAAAATGGTGGTCAGTTTGTGGCGATAGCGGCGCAAAAAGGGCGAGTGGTCCGCGTAGTCCTGCGTATAGGTGACCACCTGATGGGCGAAGGTGGCGGCCAGGTGGTCCATGAAGTGCACCACGGTGTTGGCCACCCGGTTGAACCAGCCCGGAGGCAGCAGCACATCGCAGTGGTAAGTGATGACCGCGGGCCGGCGGAACAGGCGGCCGCGCAGGGCCAGGCCCGCGGCGTCGAACTGGGGCAGGTGCAGATGGACCACATCGTGGGCCAAAATCTGCCGCGTGGCCTCGAGGCCCAGGGTGGGTTGCAGCACGCCTTTGCTCACCCGGGCCAGCACGGGCACCCGCACGACGCGCACGCCGTCCATGACCTCGCGGCGGGGCAGGGCCCGGTCGTACTGCGAGGTCAGCACCGTGACCGTGTGCCCCCGGGCCACCAACGCCTTGGCCAGACGCTCCGCGTAGATGGTCAAACCGCTGGTGTGAGGACGATAATAGGTCAGGGCCACCAGAATCTTCATCCGCCACCACTCCAACAAAGGGATGCCGAGATTGTACCGCAAGACCGCGGCCCTGGCCGACGAGGGTATAATCCCTACGCGGCAACGGCCGTACTTGGAGGACGAGATGGCTTTGGCGGCGCGTTATGTGTTTCCCGAAGGATTTTTGTGGGGCACGGCTACGGCCGCGCACCAGGTCGAAGGCGACAACACGGCCAACCAGTGGTGGGCTTGGGAGCATGCCGGCCGCGTCTTCCAAAAGCAGACCTCGGGTCCGGGCTGTGGCTGGTGGCGCGGGCGCTGGAAGGAGGACTTCGCCCGGGCCGCGGACGCGGGCCACAACGCCATCCGCTTCTCGGTGGAATGGAGCCGCATCCAGCCCGAGCCCGACCGCTGGGACGAGGACGCGCTGGAGCGATACCGCACCTGGGCCCGCACCGCGCGGCAGATGGGCCTGGAGCCCCTGGTCACGCTGCACCACTTCACCGACCCGCTGTGGCTGAGCGAGCAGGGCGGGTGGGAGACCTCCGAGGCCGTGGCCCGCTTTCGGACTTTCGTCGAGCGGGTGGCCTCGGCCTTGCGGGAGTATGTGCGCCTGTGGGCGACCTTCAACGAGCCCAACATTTACGCGTATCGGGGCTATGTGGAAGGCGCGTTCCCGCCGGGGCGCACCGAGGACCTGGCCGCCGCGTTCACCGTGTTGACGCACATGGCCCAGGCCCACGCCGCGGCCTACGAGGCCATCCATCGGGTGCAGCCCGACGCGCAGGTGGGCATCGTGCTGCACTACCGCGGCATGCGCCCGGCCCGGCCTTGGTTCCCGCCGGACCGCTGGATCGCCCGCCTGCACCATCGCTGGCTCAACGACTTTTACTATCACGCGCTGGCGCGCGGTCGCCTCATCGGCCCCGGCCTGCGCAGCCAGGCCGCGCCCGAACTGCGCGGCACCCTGGACTATGTGGGCCTGAACTACTACACCGAGGACCAGGTGCGCTTCACGCTCCGCCGGAGCGAGGTCTTCGGCGCGCACGGTTTCCCCGCGGGCGCGGCGCTGAGCGCGCACGGCGAGATCGCGCATGTGCCCGCGGGCCTGTACCGGGCCTTGCGCTGGGCCAACGCCTTCCGCGTGCCCATCTACATCACCGAGAACGGCGTGGACGACCCCGACGACCGCCTGCGGCCCCGCTATCTGCTGGAGCATGTGCACCAGGTCTGGCGCGCGCTCATCAACAACTGGCCCGTGCGGGGGTATCTGCACTGGAGCCTGGTGGACAACTTCGAGTGGGAGTGGGGCTGGACGCGCCACTTTGGCCTTTGGGCCTGCGATCCGCAAACCCAGCGCCGCACGGCCCGGCCCAGCGCGCACCTGTTCGCGGCCCTCGCGCAGAACAACGGCTTCGACGCCGCGCTGGTGGATCGCTACGCGCCCGCGGCCCGGCCCGTGCTCTTCCCCGCTGCGGGGCTGGACGCGTTGCGGGCCACCTGACCCGCGTGTGCTATACTCAAAGCCCGCCCGCGCGGCGCAGCCCGGCCCGCGCGGAGCCCATCCCCCAAACCCAAGGGAGGTGCTGCATGGACGCATTGTTGCAACGCCTGCACACCCTGCACGAAAAAGCCCAGACCCTGCGGAGGCGTCTTTGACTTGGCCTCCAAGGAGGCCCGCCTGGCCGAACTGGAGGAGCGCATCCAGGCCCCCGATTTTTGGGATGACCCTCAGCGGGCCCGCGCGCTCATGAAGGAGCGGGCCCGGCTGCAGGACGAGGTGAACGCCTGGGCCCAGTGGGAGCAACGCTGGCAGGACGCGTACGAACTGGCCGAGATGGGCGACCCCGACCTGGCCGAGGAGTTGGAGGCCGAGGTGGCCGCGCTGGAGCAGGAACTGCGCCAGCGGGAACTCCAGGCCATGCTCTCGGGGCCCTACGACCGCCACAACGCGCTGCTCAGCATCCACGCGGGCGCGGGCGGCACCGACGCGCACGACTGGGCCGAGATGCTGCTGCGCATGTACCTGCGCTGGGCCGAGAAGCGGGGCTACGAGACCGAGATTTTGGACCAACTGCCCGGCGAAGAGGCCGGCATCAAGAGCGTGACCGTGGCCGTCAACGGGCCGTGGGCTTACGGCTACCTCAAGGCCGAGAAGGGCGTGCACCGCCTGGTGCGCCTGTCGCCCTTCGACGCGGCCCACCGCCGTCATACCTCCTTCGCGCTGGTGGAGGTGCTGCCCCAGGTCGAGGACGATTCCGAGGTCGAGATCAACCCCAAGGACTTGAAGATCGACACCTTCCGGGCCTCCAGCGCGGGCGGCCAGAATGTGCAGAAGAACGCCACCGCGGTGCGCATCACCCACCTGCCCACGGGCATCGTGGTCTCGTGCCAAAACGAGCGTTCGCTGACCCAGAACAAGAACACCGCGCTGCGGGTGCTCAAGGCCCGCCTGTTGGAGCGCAAGCAGCAAGAGCAGGCCCGCCAGATGGCCGAACTCAAGGGCGAGTACCAAAAGGCCGAGTGGGGCAGCCAGATCCGCTCGTATGTGCTGCACCCCTACCAGATGGTCAAGGACCACCGCACCGGCTACGAGGTGGGCAACGCGCAGGCCGTGCTCGACGGCGACCTGGACGGTTTCATCGAAGCCTATTTGCAGCACGCCATTGCTGAAAAATCCGGGGGATAAAACCTCCGGTTGGGGCCGGGCTGCGCCGCGGGGCGCGCGCCTCTCGCCTCCCCCTGGCCGGGAGGCGGCGCGCTTTGGCCCGCAGCGCGAGGCCCTGCGCCGCGGATTCGACCAAGGAGCGACCCATGCGCGTTCTGGCCTTTTTTGCCCATCCCGACGACGAAACCCTGATGGCCGGTGGCACCCTGGCCGCGCTGTCCCGCGCCGGGCACGAGGTCTTCGTGCTCAGCGCCACCCGGGGCGAAGGCGGCGAGCGGGGCGACCTGCCTCTGGCCGCGACCGAGGACCTGGGCGCGGTCCGCAGCCGGGAACTGGCCTGCGCGGTGCAGGCCCTGGGCGCGCGGGGGCCCTTCTTCCTGGGCTACCGCGATCCCCAGGTCGGCCCCGACGGGACCCTGTACCCCTTCGCGGACCGGGATCAGGCCGTGGCCCAACGGCTGATCCGTTGGCTGCGGGGCCTGCGGCCGCACCTGCTGCTCACCCACGGCTCCCGGGGCGAGTACGGGCATCCCGCGCATGTGCAGGTGCATCGGGCCGCGGCCGCGGCCCTGGAGGAGTTGCCCCCCGCGCTGCGGCCCGCGTGGTACACGCCCCTGGCCTACCTGCCCGACCTGCCCCTGGAGGGGCTGTTCAACCCCGAGCCCGCGCACTGGCTGGTCGCGCTGGACGACGAGGCCCTGGCCGCCAAAGTGCGGGCCGCGGAGTGCCACCGCACCCAACACGCCATGTTCCAGCGGGTGGGCCAGGCCCGCTTTGGCCGTCCCGTGACCGTGGCCGAGTTCATCGCCGCGGTGCCCGTGGAGACCTGGCGCCGGGCCGACACCGACGCGGAGCCCCCGGACGGGCCTCTGGGCCGCGCGCTGGGGCCTCTGGCGCGGCGGGTGTGAAATGTCCGTCCCGCGGCGTTTGTTGCGCCTGCCCGTGGCCTTCGCGGTGTGGCGTTTGCCCCCGGACGCGGCGTGGCCCGCGGCGGCCCACACCGCGCGCTGGGCCTTCG
>JAADEN010000152.1 GCA_013153375.1 Chloroflexota bacterium
CCACATCCAGCGTTTCCAGGGCACTGTGGCACGACGCAGCGCGAGGGCGGCCAGTATCAGATAGGGCACGGTGAAGAGCAGCGCGTTCCACAGCCGCAAAATGCGGATGTCCGCCTTGGGCCAGAGGTAGGGCAGCCCCCACAGGGCCATGCGTCCCAAGTCCCCCAGCACGGGGATGGGACGGTCGGGCGGATAGTTGTAGCGCGCCCGGCCGAAAAGAATGGAGTAGTCCCACAGCCGGTTGCCCTCGGACCAGAATTGGGAGAAGGGATACGCGCTGACCTCGGTGTAGGGATCCAGCCAGGCGATGGTGAAGACCACGGTCAGGTACGCGGCCAGGCCGTGGCCCCAGGTGGGGCGGGTTTCGGGCCAGGTCCACAGGCCGAGCCACAGGGCCAGCGCAGGGTAGTAGAAGACGACCATCAGGTAGGGATCCAGCAGCCACACAGGGCCGCTGAACCAGTGCTCCAGGGGTGCCCAGAGGGGAAGATAGGCGAACGCGCCTAGGCTGAGGGCCGCGAGGGCCCAGCGCGCGCGACCCAGACGCCGCCGCCAGCGTGTCCAGGCGGGCCACCAGGTGGGCAAGGGCCAGCGCAGCAGGGCCCAGCCCACGAGCAGCGCGGCGAGCAGCAAACCCAGGCGCAGCCCCACGCCCGGCGTCCACAGGCCCTGGCGCACCCGCTCCCAGGGGATGGCCAGGCGCGGGGCGGCATAGGCCACCAGCAGCAGCCACAGCAGCCCCAATCCCCGTCCACGCCACGCGGTGTTCATCGTCGCCCTCAGTACTACCGAGGGGCGGCCCTTCAGCCGCCCCCTGGGTCAGTCGGCCAGATCGCTGGTGTCTTCGGCGCTCGTGGCCTCGCCCACATAGTCGGCCAGGTCGGGCGGCACGACGACGGGACGGATGTAGCGTTCGACCAGGCCGCGGGTGCCGGTCAGCCCCAAAAGCCGGAACAGGCGGCGGAATTGCTCTTCCCAGTCCGCGTACACGCGCGCCTTGACCTCCGCGGGCAGGCCCCAGATCTCGGCCTTGAAGGGCCCCAGGGCCCGCTTGCGGGTCTTGTAGTAGAACTGCTCGTCGGTCCAATCGGGTTTGCGCTCGTGCCGATGGTGCTCGTCCAGATAAGCGTAGATGCGGGCCTTGAGGTCCGCGGGCATGTGGTTGTAGAGGATGTTCATGAAGTTAGTGGCCAGGTGCACTTCGCAGGCTTCGTATTCCACGAACTTGCCGAAAGCCTCTTCGGGCAAAGTGGAGGCGCCGTGCTGCACTGCGCCGGCCAGGCCGTACTCCTCCCGGGCGATGCGGCTCAAGAGGCGCAGGGTCTCGAAGTCCACCTTGACCTGGGCCAGCGAGCCGTCGGGCAGCACTACCCCGCCGTGGGAGGTACCCGTCTGGACGCTGATCTTGCTCAGCCCGGCCGCGCCGGGGGCCAGTTCGGCCAGGGTCGCGTTGTAGCCGTCCATGAAGGCGCGCAGTTCCTCGGGCGTGGAGTTGTGCCCGCCCACTTCGCCGATTTCGCCGCCCGTGGACACGGTCACGCCCTCGGGCTCGATGCTCCGCAGGTAGGCCGTCAGTTCCGCGGTGCGGGTGTAGTTGACCCGTTGCTGCTCGGCCACGGTGGGTTGGCTCAGGTCCACCAGGGTGGAGGCGTCGATGTCGATGTTGAAGAACCCGGCCCGCAGGGCTTCGGCGATGAGGTCCTTGACGGCCTGCACCTCCGCGTCGGGGTCCTGCGCGTAGCGTTTGGCCGACAGTTGGAAGTGGTCGCCCTGGATGAAGACCGGGCCGTGATGCTCTTCCACCACCGCGGCGGCCAGGATCTCGGCCGCGTATTCCGCGGGGCGCTGGTCCGTGTAGCCGATCTCGGAGCGGGCGATCTCGAAGATCACCGGCCCGGCGTGAATCTCGCGCATCACCCGGAACACCGCGCGCGCGGCCAGGAAGGGCAGGGCGCGCAGGTTGATGGCCGGAACGGTGAAAGTGGGCGCGACTTCGCCCCGGCCGCGGGCCATGTACAGATCGTGGATGGACGCGGGCACGATGCCCAGGTCTTGCGCCGCGGCGCGGATGAGGTATTGGGCCGCGCCTTTCTCCGGGCCCTGGCCCAGCGCGGCCAGTTCGGCCAAAGTCGGCATGGCCGCGCGCGCCGCGGCCGCGTCCACCACGCGCACGCCCGTGGGCGTGCGTTGGAACGCGGGAGCGAAACGCTCCACCAGAGCGGTCAAGGGGTTCATGAGATCGCCTCCTGCACAGGTAGGATGCCGCGCGCGGATTATACCAGCCTCCCCACGGTCAGGCGCGGCGGGCATCCCGTTTGGGGGCGGACGAATCGCGCGCCCAGGCGGGCCCGTTCTCCGCCGCTGCCTGGCGGAACTTCACTCCTGCATCTTGGGCTCGCTTTCATCCTCCTCTTCGTCGTCTTCGGGTTCGGGCCGACCGTAGAACACCAGCAACACCGTGCCATAACGCCGCTGGTCGAACTCTTCCAGGTTTTGTAGCGGCACTTCTTCGTACTCGTTGGGATGGATTTGCACGATGACCCAGCCGTCGTCGCTCAGCCAGTCGGGGTTGCGGTCGATCATCTCCAGGGCCTTGCGCCACAGGCCGTGATATTGCGGCGGCGCGATGAAGATGTAATCGAAGGCCCGGTCCGGCGGCCCGGCCAGCAGCGCGAACGCGTCCATGGGCCGCACCTCGTGCCGTTGCGGGTCGTCCAGGCCGCAGTGGGCCAGGTTACGCCGCAGCACCCGCTGCACCTTGGGGTTCCACTCCACGAAGCGCACGAAAGACGCGCCCCGGCTCAACGCCTCCAGCCCCACGCTGCCCGTGCCGGCGAACAGATCCAGCCAGGTGGAGCCCAGCACATCCGCGCCCACGATGTTGAACAGGGCCTCTTTGGCCCGGTCGGTGATGGGGCGGACCAGGTTGCCGGGCAGCGAGAACAGTTTGCGGCCCCGGGCCTGACCGGCGATGATGCGGGGGCTCATGGCGCGACCTCCTCCGCAGGGGGTGGGGGGACGGGCTTTTGGGCCCGCGCGGCTTCCCACGCGGCCCGGATGCGTTCGTCCTCGGCGTCGGCTTCCGCGGCCGCGGCGGGCGTCAGCGCCCGGCCCCGAAAGCGCAGGGCCAGGGCCGCGGTGGCCTCCAGATCGTCCGCAGTGACATGGACGCGGCCCGCGGCCGCGGCGTGGGCGCGCGCGGCCTCCAACCAGGCGTACTCGGCCCGCGCGGAGCCGATCCCCAAACCCTGCACCGTCGCCACCGCGCGCGCCACCAGGTCGTCGTCCACCCGCACCAGGGGCAGGAGTTCGCGCGCCGCGCGCACCTCTTGCCGCAGCGCCTGGGTTTCGGCCGTGTATTGCGCCGCGAAGTCCGCGGGCGCGGCGTGCCAGGCCCGCAGGCGATGGTAGAGGGTCTGGCGCTCGGCAGGGCTGAGCCGCGTCACCCGGGCCCGCAGCGCGAAGCGCTCCAGCGTGCGGCGGGGGACCGTCGCATGCTCGGGGTCGGCCGAGGCGATGAGCAGGGCCCGGCTGCGGTAAGTCGCGGCCAGGCCCCCGCGGTGCACGGTGTAATGCCCCTGCTGCACGGCCTCGAGCACCGTGTCCACCACCACCGCCGGGTAGCGCCCCAACTCGTCCAGGTAGAGCACATGCCGGTCGGCCTGGGCCAGCAGGCCCTTGCGCCAGCGGGGCGGGGAGCCGGCCTTGGGGTCCGCCGCGCCCAGGAGCGCGTCCAGGCTCACCGTCGGCGACAGTTCGATGAAGCGGGCCCGGTCCTCCACGGCCAGGGGCTGGCCGGCCTGGTATTTGCGCGCACAGTCGGAGCACACGGCCTCCAGGCCGCCCCGCACGATGTCCTCGGGCAGGCAGCCGTAATAGCACAGGCTGCGGGGCACGGGCGGCAAGATGTCGGCCA
The DNA here is from genome assembly GCA_013153375.1 of Chloroflexota bacterium. Lineage (GTDB taxonomy): Bacteria > Chloroflexota > Anaerolineae > Anaerolineales > DRMV01 > JAADEN01. Next base: position 3,917 of record JAADEN010000152.1, read on the forward strand.
CGCCCCGAGCCGCGGCGCTCTTGCCCGTGCCCGGCGGGCCGACCAGCAGCACCCCGCCCAGGCCGGGATGCACCACGGCCAGCAGCAGGGCCAGGCGCATCTCCCGCTGGCCTACCAGGGCCAGAAAGGGGAAGGGCACCACTTCGGCCAGCCCCGCGTCCTCCTGAGCCGTGGGCTCGGCCACCCGGCCCAAGGCGCGGTCGATGAGGTCTTGCAGCGAGCGCACCGAGGTGATGAGTTCGGGCTCGGGCCCGCTGGAGGCCGCCCGGCGGGTGAGGGGATGGTCGTCGGGCAGGGGCTCCCAGCCTTCGGGCACGGCCTCGGGATGGCTCATGCGTCGGTCTCCTCGTCGGCCGCGTACGCGCGGCGGGCCTGTTCACGCTGCTGCAGGCGGAAGGCCTGCCGGACTTTGGCTTGTTCGAAGCGCCGACGCTGGGCCTCGGTCTCCAGCAGCAGCGGCGGCACGGGCACGGGGTGGCCGTTTTCGTCCACCGCGACATAGACCACATACGCGGTGTTGGTGTGCACCCGCTCGCCGGTGAGGGGGTTTTCGGCCACCACCTGCACCTCGGCCTCCATGGAGGTGCGTCCCACATACGACACTTCCGCGGTCAAAATCACCAGGTGGCCGATGCGAATGGGGTGCTGGAACATCATCTGGTCGATGGCTACGGTGACCACCCGGTGGCCCGCGTGGCGGATGCACGCGATGGCGCCCACCTCGTCCACCAGTTTCATGATCACGCCGCCGTGCACCGTACCCAGGTTGTTGGCGTGCTGGGGCTGCATCACCTGGGCCAGGGTGGTACGCGAGGCGCTGACGGGTTTGGGTTTCAATTCGGCCACGGGCGTCATGCTCCTTGGGTTTTGGGGGAACGGCTCCGCCGGGGCGCGGCTGCGCCGCGGCGGGCTTTCATTATACTAAAATCCCGGCCGTGGGGTTGGCCTTAACCCAAAAGCAAACGCGGCGCTGCCATGTGCAACGCCGCGGTCAGGCTGGGGGCGGAGGACTCGAACCTCCACTAACGGGGCCAGAACCCGTCGTCCTGCCGATTAGACGAGCCCCCAGCGGAGCCATGCCCCCGCCGCGATTCGAACGCGGGTCTCTGGCTCCGGAGGCCAGCGCTCTGTCCCCTGAGCTACGGGGGCGTGGGCGTCCCCTATTGTAGCAAAAGAGCCAGGGTTTGGCAAGGCGCCCGCGGCGCGTTATACTTGACCCAACCGCAGCCTTGAGGAGGTCGGTATGCGCCATACCCACGGTTTGGTGGAAGTGATCGCCGGGCCCATGTTCAGCGGCAAGACCGAGGAACTCATCCGGCGTCTGCGCCGCGCGGTCATCGCCCGACAAAAGGTGCAGGTCTTCAAGCCCCGCCTCGACGACCGCTACAGCGTGGACCATGTCGCTTCGCACAACGGCGAGCAGTTCGAGGCCCAGCCCGTGGCCTCGGCCGAGGAATTGGCCGCCCATGTGCAACCCGACACCACGGTGGTGGGCATCGACGAGGCCCAGTTCTTCGATGCCGCGTTGATCCCCCTGGTGCAGGGTTTGGCCCAGCGCGGGGTGCGGGTCATCCTCTCGGGGCTGGACATGGATTTTCGCGGCGAGCCTTTTGGCATCATGCCCGCCCTGTTGGCGCAAGCCGACCGGGTGGACAAACTGACGGCCATCTGTATGGTGTGCGGCAACCCGGCCACCCGCAGCCAGCGCCTCATCGACGGCCGGCCGGCGCATTACGACGAGCCCGTGGTGATGGTCGGCGCGGCCGAGATGTACGAGCCGCGCTGCCGCGCCCATCATCAAGTCCCCGGACACCCCGCCTTGCCCCAGGAGGATGATTCCCATGCGCGTGCAGGATTATCGTGAATACCTCAAAGAGATTCTGATTCCCGAAGAGAAACTCCAGCAACGCATCGCGGAACTGGGCGCGGAGATCAGCCGCGACTACAAAGACAAAGATTTGCTGCTGGTGTGCATCTTGCGGGGCGGCGTCATGTTCCTCACCGACCTGGTGCGCTACCTGACCATCCCCCACGAGATGGACTTCATGGCCGTGGAATCCTACGGCAAGGGCGGCCGCGAGCACGGCGAACTGCGCCTGACCATGGACTTGCACACCGGCATCGCGGGCCGGGATGTGCTGCTGGTCGAAGACATCATCGACAGCGGCCACACCGTGGCCCAGGTGCTGGACTTGCTGAAGATGCGCAAGCCCCGCTCGCTGCGGGTGTGCACCCTGCTCGACAAGCGCGGCCGCCGCGAGGTGGATGTGCCCATCCACTACCGGGGCTTCGAGATTCCCAACCTGTTCGTGTTCGGCTACGGCCTGGACATGGACGGCTATTGGCGCAATCTGCCCTTCATCGCGGTGCCCGACCTGGATCGCTATCAGCCCCCGACCACCGGCCCGGCATGAGCACGCCTTCGCCGTACCTGCGCCCGTTGCCCGAAGAAGCCCTGCTGGTGCGCGCCTGGCGGGGCGACGCGCCCCTGCATCTGGTGGGCGGCGCGGTGCGGGACTGGTTGCTCCAACGGCCTTTGAAGGACCTGGACTTCGCGCTGCCCGCGGGCGCGATTCCCTTTGCCCGCCAGGTAGCCCGCCGCCTGGACGGGGCCTTCTTCGTGCTCGACGCGGCCCGGGATGTGGCCCGGGTCATCCTGCCCGCGGCGCCCGGCCGCACGGTGCAGGTGCTGGACTTCGCGGCCTACCGGGGCCCCGACCTGGAGGATGACTTGCGGCTGCGGGACTTCACCGTCAACGCGCTGGCCCTGGATCCGCAGCAGCCTCAAAACCTGGTGGACCCCACCGGCGGGCTGCGCGACCTGAAAGACCGGCTGCTGCGGCTGGTCTATCCCCGGGCGTTGCAGGACGACCCCCTGCGGGTGCTGCGCGCGGTGCGCCTGGCCGTGACCTTAGAGTTTCGCCTCTCGCCCGAGACCCGGGCCGCGCTGCCCCAGGCCGCGCCTTTGTTGGACACGGTGGCCGCGGAGCGGCGCAGCGAGGAACTCTTCCGCATTCTGGAGCATCCCCGGGCCGACGCCGCGCTGCGGGTGCTGGCCCAGGTGGACGCGCTGGCCGCGCTGTGGCCCGAGGTGGACGCGCTGCGCGACCTGCCGCCCGACCCTGATGGCACCCGCGCCTGGGACCAGGCCCTGCGCGCGGTGCACATGCTGCACCGGCTGGCCCAGGCCTTAGCGCAGACCTACGACCCCGAGGACGCGGCCAACTTCGCGCTGGGGCTGGTGTCGTGGCGTTTGGGACGCTTCCGTCAGGCCCTGGCCGCGCATTGGGACGCGCGCCTGCACCCCTACCGCAGCAAGTTCGCGCTGGCCGTGTGGGCCGCGGGCTACCACAACGCGGGCCGCGTGCTTCCGGGCCCCGCGGCCGACCTGGCGGCCCGCAGCGCGCGGCTGGCCGAAAAACGGGCCCAGGCTCTGCGCCTGAGCCGGGCCGAGGTGCGCTACCTGGGCCGCATCGTGCGGCATCACGCCGCGGTGCTGCGCTGGGCTGCGCAAGGGCACATCCCCAGCGCGCGGGAGGCGCACCGCTTCTACCGGGACGCGGGTGAAGCCGGGGTGGACGCGGTGCTGGTGGCTCTGGCCGTGGCGCTGGCGCGCGCCTCCCTGGCCCCGCCCCACGCGTTCTGGCAACAGCATGTCGCGGTGGCCCGCGCGCTGTGGGAGGCCTGGTGGGAGCAGCACGACCAGATCGTGGCGCCGCCGCCCTTGTTGCGGGGCGACGAGGTGACCGCGCTGGTGGGTCGCCCGCCGGGGCCGTGGGTGGGCCAGGCCCTGCGCGCGTTGCGGGAGGCCCAGGCCGCGGGCGAGGTCACCA